>CALUSA010000046.1 GCA_944323275.1 Candidatus Gastranaerophilales bacterium | reverse complement strand
AGCGCAAATCAGGATAATTACGACGATGTAAATCTTTATATCAATGCTAATAATACTATCAATGGTAATGTTACAGGCTTGGGCTATATTTATAACGGCAACAAACCTGCAGAGCCTTCACAGGACGGCAGACCGGTAAACTCTACTGCAACAATTACTCTTACAGGTGATAACTCAGGTTTTAAAGGTACATACTATCAGGATTCCGACATCGATAAAGATGTTAAAGGTAAACTCATAGTTGCAGAAGGTGCTACCTCATTTGCCGGTACTACTACCATTACGGGTTCAGCAATAGAGTTACAAACCAATTCTACCTTGCAGGGCACAACAATGGTGACAAACGGCGATTTTGATTCAAACGGTGCAACAATAGCAGGTACTGTTGATTTGTTCGGTACAACCGATGCTGATATGTCAAATACGGTAATTGACAATATTTATACAGTTTCAGGCGGTGCCTTAGACCTCAACGGCGGCAACACAATATCAAATACAGGCTCGCTTGTTGTTAATGCAGGTACTGTAAATATTAATCAGGCACTGACTTTAGGCGGTGACGATAACGGTATTATCTCCGGTAACGGAACTATGGGTCAGGGCAGCACCGGTATTATCAAAATGAACAACGGTGAAACTCTGACAATATTGGGTGATATGTCAGGTTACGACGGTGCTTTTGAAAAAACTGACGGTAAAATCGTTATAGGCGAAACTACCGGTTCTAAGGATGTTATAGGCGATGCAAGCAACTTCTTCAGCGGTAATACAACCTTGACCAATGTAACCGTTGATATGAACGACAACTCACAAATTGTTACGGAAGACGGCAAAACAGTTACTTTAAAGAATACTACGGTTGATATCCAAAACAGCGGTTTGACTTCTTATGAAGTTAATGAAGATGGTCAGGTTACGGTTGTATCTAACGATAATAAAACCGTACTCGGCGGTAATATTGCAGGTGATGAAACATCAATAATAAAAGTCAGCGGAGAAGACACCTTCCTTCAACTGACAGGTGATGCATCAGATTATAAAGGTGCCTTTAGTCAAGAAAGCGGTACAACACAGGTTATGGACGGTGCTGTATTCTTCGGCGGTGTAAAAGGCGATGACGGAGTTGAAAAGAACTATATAACAGGCGGAAACCTTATTTTTGAGCAAGGTTCAAAACTTGCTTCCGATGTAGTAATTGCAAATGATGACGTTAGCCTTGCAATAAACGGCACAACTGATTTAACAATTACTCAGGGTAATAAAGTAGCTCATGATGGCGGTTATTTCGTTCTCGAAGAAGTTACAATCAAAGATACATTGCTCCATGGCGGTGAGGAAGAAGACCCGACTCTTATTTACAGCTCTACAGAAGCTGGTGCTCAACTTAGTTTTGCGCCTAATGCCGGTCTTGCCGGTGATGCCAATTATCAGCTCGGCAACGGCGAAGCAGGCAGCGGTCATTATACATTCGGTAATGATTCCGTGGCAGCAGACGGCTCAACTTTGAAGGTTACTGAAAATTCAAGCCTTACTGTTACTGCTAATACAATGCATGATGAAAACGGACAACCTGCAGGATTCGATACAAAAGTGAGCGGTGGCGGTTCTGTTGTTACAAATAATACAGTAGTTGACAAAAATGCTGCTCTTAACTTCTCTGCTGACAACAGCGGTTTTACAGGTAAATATGAGCACAATGGCGGTATAATCCAATTCAGCGGAGTTTCTGCTGATGATAAGGCTGTATTCTTCGGCGGTACAAACGATATAAATGCAGGTACGGTTATATTTGCCGCTAACTCTGTTGTTACAGGTACAAACAAGGTTACAAACAATGCTAACTTTGAATTGACCGACGGTTCTACAATTGATGATAAGGATAATAATACAGTAATCAACCTTGGCAGCACAGGTAATCTTAATATTACAAATACAGGTGCAAACAGTGCTGCTCCTGTAAAACTTAATGTATCTGTTATCGGTTCAACAATTGCCGATGAAATAACAGGTGCTGTTTCCGCTGCAGACATTAATAAAACGGACGCAGGTGCGCTCACAATTAGTGCTGACCAGCATACTTACACAGGCAACTACACACAAACAGGCACAGGCACTGTTACTGTTGCAGAAGGTAACAGCTTCTTCGGCGGTAAGAACAATATCAACAACGGTATTGTTGATTTAACAGCAGAAGGTGCTAAAGTCGCAGGTCAAAATACAATATCTGCGGACGGTAAAATATTAATCGGTGATAAGACAGATACAAAAAGCTATCTTAAAAATCCGATTATCGTAAATACAGTTGAGTCAGATATAAATGCAGGGCTTGAACTTGTGACAACAGACGGTAACGACCAGAATCTTGAAGTTGCATTTGCGATTGCTTCAGGCGAACAAAATGCAGGTCGTGTTACACACTCAGGCAGTGGTGCATTGAATCTTAACAAGGCAGGTGAAAGTGATTTATTTGCAGATTTCAAAGGTACATTTGCCCAAACTTCAACAGGTATAACAAACGTGTTCGGCAATTCGTTTGCTAAAAATGATATCGATGCAGGTATATTGAACTTAAAAGACGGTTCAACTCTTGTTGCCGGTACTACGGATATTGCAAAAGATGCGATTTTAAATATCGGCACTCTTGAAAACGATACAACAGTTAACCCTGTTGAATTTACTGATGATTCAAAAGTAACAATAGCTTCCAGTATTTCTGGCGATGGTACCGTTAACATATCTCAGGGTACTACAACAATTAAAGGCACAAGTGATAACTCTAAGTTAATAGGTACATATCACCAGACAGGCGGTGAGGTAATTGCCGAGGGTGGTTCTACCTTCTTTGGTGCATTATCCAACCTTATTGAAAAAGGCAAATTGTTGTTTAAAAAAGGCGATGACAATACGGAAGCCGCAAAACTTGCAAACGGTGTTGACGTTACTTTATACGGTAATACTGATTTGACGGGTAAAACTGAAAATACACAGGCTGTTTTAGACCTTGACGGCAGAACAAACGCCGTATTTAAAGGTGACAATAAATTATTAATTGACGGACAAGATAGTCAAGGCTTTGTCTTTACTGACGGTGTATTGCAAAATGCTATGCTTAACGGCACACAGGATATAGGTGCTGATACGGTAATCACCTTGAAGGATGGTTCCGGTTTTGCTTCAGGCTCCGATATTGCAATCAATGCCGAAAATGTAATTTTAGGCAGCGGTTCACAGGCTCAAGAGGGTTCTAATGTTACCGTTAATACCTTGTTAACAATGGTATCAGACAATCTTGATTTCAAATCGATTGCAGACGGCACAGGTGCTATCCGTGTTGAAAAAGACTTAAGAGAAACAAATGCACCTAATATTAATATATATAATGACCAGTCACAGTTTACCGGTACATACTATCAGGACGCAGGTCGTGTAACAGTTAAAAACGGAGCAACTTTCTTTGCGGCTAATGATGCGGAAATTACCGGTATTAAGGTTGAAAACGGAACAGATGCTGAGGGCAATACTATTATCGCAAAAGAAACCTCGGGTGATCTTTATTTGGAAAAAGGTTCTTTGCTCGGTTCTGCTATTAACGTAACCAACTTTGATAAATCATCTACAGCCGGTGTTTCAACACCGCACGGACGTGTGTTTATTGAAGATAAAATATACGACAGCGAAGGCAATGAGTTAACAGACATCAACAAATTAATGGATGGTGATTTGTGGTATAACACTTCTGCTGACGGCAGCATAGCCAAACAGAACATCAGAGTTGAAAATGCAGGTTTAATTCTTTCAAACGGCACAATCTTTGACGGTTCTCAAGGTCCGACGGTATTTGAAAATAAAGGCAACGGCGGTGTTGTTGATATAGGCTTCTCGAATGGAACAGGTGTTGACGGTGACATTGTTCTTAAGAGAGATACAATGCTTTCTTACGGCGACAACGCTTATATCAAAGATGATTCCACATTGGAAATGGAAGATACGGCTATCTTGAACTTTATCAATGACACAGCCGATATCACATACAACCCTGACATTGTCGGCGGCGGTTCAATCTATAAGGAAGGACTTGCTACGACAAACATTTCCTCCGCAATCGATATGACAGGTGAGGTCAAAGTCAGCGAAGGTACTTTGAACTTTACAAACAAAGACAATGTAATCTTCAAAGCAGGTGACGACCTCAGACAATCAGGTGATTTGACTGTAGGTTCAGCTTCTTCTAATGCAGCAATTAATATTATCGCCAAAGAAACCGAATTCCAGGGCAATGTTACAACAGACGCTCAAGACGGTACTCAGTCAGTGTTAGGTTTAAAAGGTGCTAACACGACAATCGGCGGTAAGTTGACCACCGACAATACAAACGTTTCAATCTTCGGCAACACGACAGTGGGCGGTGATTGGAATGTTAACGGCAATACTGTGTTGAACCTTGCAGGAAATTATGCTAACACAATTGATGTTGCTGGTGATTTAATTTTAGGCGCAGACTTAAAAGACGGCAAACTCCCTGTATCATTTGATTATGACCCGCACAGAGGCACAATGGATTCTATCCTCGTTGACAGCTTTGTTAACGATAACAACTCACCTCTTTTGATTACGGGTATCAACTTTGTAACTTCACCTGTTGACAGAAACTTCAACCTCAGTGCTGACAGATTAATTCAACAGCGTGATCCTCAAGATACACCGTTCTATGACCCGACAAGCTTCTACGCTAATACGGCAATGGGTCGTTACTACTTAAGCAACGGTGCTGCAGGCGGTTCTGACTTTATGGGTACGCTTGTACATCTCAACCCGCAGCAGTACAGAGGTCAGGTTGCAACAATTGCATCATGGCAAAACCAATTGTTGATTAACAATTTGTTATTCGACCACATGGATATAGTTACCAGACAACTGATGGATGACCAGAAAACAGCTAATAAATACGCTGCAAGCATTCCTCAGTTCGGTCCTTATCAGTATGACTTAAAAGGCGGCAGCCTCTGGTATAAAGCTTACGGTAACTTTGAAACTCTTTCTATGACGAAAGGTTTGAGTGTAGGTAACAATGCTTACGGTGCATTAATCGGGGCTGACTTCCCGCTCATCAAGCTTAAACACGGTTGGAATGTTGTACCGACTGCTTACATTGGTTACAACGGTGCTCACCAGCACTTTAACGGTGTAAGTATGTATCAAAACGGAGCTCAGTTAGGCTTCATGGGTACAGCTTATAAAGGCAACTTCTTAACATCATTATTGGCTTATGGCGGCGGCTACGGCAATGATATGTCTATGAGCGGTCAATATGGCGGCGGCAGTGATAATACAGGTAACTGGTTTGCAGGCGTTGCTTCTAAATCAGCTTACAACATCCACCTGCCTGCTGACTTCATCTTACAGCCTACGGTTATGGCTGCCTACAACGCCTTCGGTTCTCAAAACTGGGGTTCTGATTTCGGCGTTATGAGCATGAGTTCAGGTATGCTCAACGGTATCAACGTTGCACCGGGTGTTAACCTGATATGGCAGAAAAAATCCTTCAACATCTACTTAACAGCTCAAATGGTTTACAACATTATGGGCGGTGTTGACGGCAGAGCAGGCAATGTTGATCTGGGTTATGTAAGAATGCGTCATTCATACTTTGAATACGGTTTAGGTGTTTCCAAAAACTTTAAAGACCGTTTCGGAGGCTTCTTACAGTTTGTAATCAGAAACGGCGGCAGAACCGGTATCGGTTTCTCAGGCGGCTTACAAATCAAACTGGGCAAATAATAAACAGGGGTTTTCCCCGGGATATAAATACAAAAACCTGCAGCAATCTGGAACTGCAGGTTTTTTATTTTATATTTGTAAACTTATGTAAATATTTTAAGCAAAATGTTAATTTTCTCCTAAAGTTCATTAAACTTTATGCCGATAAGGTTAATGTGGAACAAATATTAAAACAGGAGAAGATAAAATGACAGAAAACATTCGTGGAATTGGTATTAACACAGGTTCAGTAACTCCATACGGCAATTCGCCTAAAGGCAGTGAAGCAAAACCGGATGAAACAAAGCCGGAAACAACACCGGGTGCTCCTCAAAATTCACAGGTAAAACCCGATGATGTATTAAATTATATGGCAAATTCTGCTGTTGGTGTTTATCCGCAGGCAACAACAAGAACTTATGACATTTCAAGATATGTTACACCGGAACAGGCTGAACGTATTGCAGGTTTTGTAACAAGCTTTGAAGATCAGGTAGCTCAAGGTCTGCTTACATTAAACGAATTGGAAGAATTTGACGGTCTTTCGGAAGCTGCTAAATACGATATAGCTGCAGCTATGGTTAAATAAGTACGAAAAAGATTTTTATAACATACTCTACCTCTCCAACTTCTCCGATATTTAATATACGTTTGAAGCCTTTAGTATAATGTCTAAAGGCTTTTTCTTTTGTATAATTTTAATATGTATATAATTGAATTAATCGTAAAACTGATTAAAAATGAAAAAAAATCTAAGCCGGACAACATGCCGCCTGAGATTGATTATGAAAATACCTGTGAGCATGTTTTTTTACCGGTAGACAGTACGGGTAAAACTTTGGCGTGTTCAAAATGCGGGCTGGTTGTGCAAAACGATCCGTCTAAAGTGAAACCTAAAAATCCCTTTACAATGTAAAGATATTTGACTTTTATATTTACGAGGGCAGGGGCTTTGAAATATAATACTTATAATTAATATATATTTCATAAAATAAAGAGGTGAGGTCCTGCACAAAGGCAAAAACAGGGTTTGTGCGAATGGTTTGAGGAAGTTTCCATAAAATCAAGGATTTCAAGAAGGAAGGGTTACCTTGGCTAATATTACTAACGGGCATTTAAATTCTTCATTAAAAAATTTCTCCGTCGAAACAGTCAGAAATCTATTAGATACCGATAATAAAGGCATTGCAAAATTGTGTGCGCAGGTATCTTTAATGCCTAAAAAAGATGAATACGGCAGAACTTATTTTACAAGGGATGACCTCGAAATTTTAAGACGTGTAAAAGCAATGAATCAGGAAGTCCAAGAGGTCAAAAATCAAAATAAAAAAGCCTATGCTACGGTTCCGTTGAAATCTAAAAAACCTGCTAATACTTCTGTTGTTGAACCTAAAAAACAACCTGTTCAGGAAAATGATTTTCTTCAAGAAGTGCAGCCAATGCCTCAAGCACTCAATTTCCCCGTAAAAACGAATTCCAATGCTTCTGTTGAAAAGATTTGTGCTGCCTTTTCCGATATGGAATCAAGACTTAAAGAAAAAATTGCACAGCTTCTTGAAGAAAAACTTGATGAAAAATTGGACGGCATGGATGAGGTCGTTGTTGAGCTTGTAAGATGCAAAACGGAAAATGAAACTTTACGTTATAAAATGAATGAGCTTAACAAAGAAGTTTATAATCTTAAAAATGAACTCAGCAGATACAAATCATTGGGTTTAGGGTTTTATGTAAAGAATAACGGTCGTGGTTCTTCTCTTTTATAGTGGGATTTATTAAAAAAGGTTAAAATTGTCCTCCTGAACTTGTTTCAGGGTCTTAATAATGGTCAGATTTAAAAACAAGTTTGGCATGACATTATATCTATATTTCGGACGTATTTGGTGTAAAGTTGTATATAAGTTCCTTTATAGTTATATTTTTATTTTTTAATTTTGATTGTATAATTATTGTCCGTGGAGGGCAAAATTTATGAGCAAAAACATTTATGTATATGTTTTGGACGGAAAATTATATATAAATCTTACAAATTTATGTACAAATGATTGTGTGTTTTGTATTCGTTCAATAAAAGATGATGTTGTCGGTGCAAATCTTTTTCTTGATACAGAAAAGCTGGATGTGGAAGAAGTAAAAAAGCAGCTTGGTGAAATTAAACCTGAAAATTATAAAGAAATAGTTTTTTGTGGCTACGGTGAGCCTATTTTGAAATTGGAAGAATTAAAAACTGTCGCAAAGTATATTAAAGAGAAATATCCTCATCTAAAAACAAGAATAAACACAAACGGACACGGAAATCTTGTTTACAAAAGGAATATTGTGCCCGAGTTAAAGGGTTTGATTGATAGTGTTTCGATAAGTTTTAACGGTGAAAATAAAAAGGTATATGATGAATTATCCCAACCAAAAATCGAAAATGCTTATGAAGGAATGAAGGATTTTATCAAAGAATGTGTAAAAGAGGGCATTCAAACAACCGCAACGATTGTAACGGGATATAAGAATTACAATGTGGATTTGTTGGATTGTAAAAAGCAGATAGAATCGCTTGGTGCTGTTTTTAGGGAAAGACCTTGGCTCGATAACGGTTATTAAAATTATATAAAAATTGCCGCCGTAAACTGGCGGCAAATTTTTTTATTTAACCTGCGTATTATTTGCAGTGTTATCCTTTTTCACAATAGCTGACAAGTTCGTTTTGCCAGTCATCAACTTTTTCAATATAAAAATCCGCACCTTTTTTCAAACACATTTGTCTGTGTTCTTTTTTTGAAGATGCTGTCATAACACCAATGATGGTTGAATTGTCCGCCATTTTAGAAAGTTTAACGAGTTCGTCCAGCAAAAGAAAACCTTCACGGTCAGTAGGAATAAATAAATCCATGACAACCATTTTGTATTTTCTTTTTTTAAATTTGTTAATCGCATCGTATATTTCTTTAGCAAGAGTAACATCGTACCCGAGGTTGCGGAACATTACTCCTAGCTGGTATGTAATTACGCCTAAATCATCTACAACAAGTACGGCTTCTTTGCTTTCGTCGTATTCTTCCTCCATAGTTGCTCGGGAATTAAGTATTTTAGGCTTTTGTGAATCCGGCTCTTGCGGTTTTTTGTCCTCATCTGTTTTAATTTGCCCCATTTTGCGTTTGATATCAAGCATCAGGTCTTTCAACAAATCGAGGTTAATATTCTTTTCTCCCGGAGGGATTTTGCCCACAAGACCGTATAGGGATTCTAAAAATTCTGTATCTACTTCTATTGTTCTTCTTTCTTCAGACATATTTTTTCATTTCATATTAGTAATAAACTATTACTATAATATGATTTTTTTAGAAAAATTGCCACCATTTTTTTTGTTTTTCTTTTTTTCTAAATCTGTTTAAAGTATTTTTAATTATGCTGACCATCTGCAAATCAGACAGAGAAAAATGTTTTTGCAGGTCATCAAAATATTTTAGTGCATATTTTTCTGCAGCTTTAAAGTTATTATCTTTTATGTTCAGAAGATTTTCTCGCATTTTTGCTCCTTTATAATCTATGATATAAAGAAGCTGGCTGAAAAACATTATCAAAAGGATTAATAATGAGGTTAGTTATTTGTAGTTATAGAGGTGTCTTCTTTTACGATTTGTATAATGTTGTCAAAACAATCTTCAAATGCTTTGACTACAATCGGGTCGAACTGTGTGCCCGAAGCTTCTTTGATTTTTGACAGGGCTTCGTGCATTTCAACTTTGCTGCGGTAAATTCTGTTAGAAATAATACTGTCAAAAGCGTCTGCTACGGCAATTATTCTTGAACCAATAGGAATTTCTTCGCCCCTGATTCCGTAAGGATAACCTGTTCCGTCATATTTTTCGTGGTGATATTTAATTATTTCCACAACGTCTTTGAGTTGTTTTATATCTTCAAGAATTTTTACACTGTAGGTGATGTGTTTTTTGATTTCGTCGTATTCTTCCTGTGACAGAGCATCTATTTTGTATAAAATGTCATCCGATACACCTATCATACCAATGTCATGCAGCATGCCTGCCAGTTCAATTTTGCCTACATCTATTGTGTTAAGCCCGAGTTGTCTGGCAATTTGTATTGAATAATATGTAATTCTTTTGCTTCTGCCGGAGGTATAAGAGTCTTTGGCGTCAAGTGCTTCCATAATAGCTTTAATTGTACCGGAGAATAATTCTTTTAAATCTTTGATAAGCTGGTCATTGTCATATTTAAGCTGGTAATACTCCAGTGCTGCAGAAACAATAAGCTGAAGTTCTTCAGGATTATACGGTTTTTTGATGTAACGGTATATTTTTGCATAGTTAATGGCATCAACCAGAATGTTAGCATCGGAATAAGCTGTTAAAAGGATTCTCATCACGGCAGGATGTTTTAGTTGTACTCTTTTTAAAAATTCTACACCGTCCATCTCAGGCATTTTGTGGTCTGAGATAACAAGTTCAAACTCTTTTTCATCAAGCAGTTCAAGTGCCTTTAGGGGCGAGGTCGTTTTTTCAAGATTATACGGTCCTCTTAAGGTTCTGTATAACAAAGCGAGGTTGTCTTCTTCATCGTCTACGAGTAATATTGAGTATTTATCATTATCCATTTTTTCTGTCCATCTTCAAATTATTGTTTTTTATGCGTTGCTTGCCATTTTTAAAGGCAGTGTTATAACAAATTTTGACCCTTTTCCTTCTTGAGAGTCAAGTGTAATATTACCTTTGTGATTTTTGATAACTTTATAGCTGATTGCCATTCCGAGCCCTGTGCCCTGACCTACTTCTTTTGTAGTGAAGAACGGGTCGAATACTTTTTTACGGGTTTCTTCGTTCATACCGCAGCCGTTATCTTCAAATTCTATTATAGCATTTTTGCCGTCAGATTTTAATCTTATCCAGACATCGCCTTTATCTTGAATAGCAAAAGCGGCATTGTCGAGTATGTTCATAAATACCTGATTTAATTGACCGCCGTAGGCTTCAACATGCGGCATATTTTCCTGATATTCTTTATGAACGGTGATTTTATTTTTGAATTTATTGTGAAGAATGTTTAAAGTTGTATCAATTTCTTTGGGTAAATCAACATTGTTGATAACAGCTTCTTCCAGACGGGAGAAGTTTTTTAAATCCAGAATTATATTTTTAGTTCTTTCAGTACCTTCCTGACAGCTTCTTATAAGTTCTGGTAAATCTTCTTTTAAAAATTCAAGGTCAATTTCTTCTTTAAGGTTTTTGATTTTTTGTTTGTGTTCTTCGCTTAAATCAGAATCAAATTCCGTATAAGTATCAATAACCGACATCAAGTCAGCGGTATAGTTTTTAAGATGGATAAGGTTGCCGTATATAAAGTTAACAGGGTTGTTAATTTCGTGTGTGATGCCTGCAACAAGTTCACCTAAGGATTTCATTTTTTCGGAGTGAACCATCATAGCCTGAGTGCTTTTTAATTCAGAATACGCAGCTTCTAACTCTTTTGTTCTGTCTTTAACCTGTTGTTCCAATGATTGGTAGAGTTTTTCCAAAGATTCTGCCATTTCGTTATAAGAACGGATAAGACGGTTTATTTCAAGATAATTTGTTTCTTCAATACGGTGAGAGAAATTCCCCTTTGCAAAATCCCCCAAACTTTTTATAAGAATGTTAATCGGCTTAATCAATATGCCGGCAATTAAGTTTGATAGGAAAAATCCTAAGAATATAAATATAAATACCATTGCCAGCATGTTGTCACGCAGCATGTCAAGATAAATTTTGGTAATAGGTTCGTTATAAAAGCCTAATTCTATAATTTTTCCGTCTTTGGTTGCGGATAGTTTGTAGATAGAGTCTTCTACGTGTTTGCCTTTTCTTTTTATTGATTTATCTGAAATATTATTTTCTTTGAAAAGTTCTCTTAATTTTTCGCTCGGGCTTGTTTGGAATAATATTGTGCTTTTATCGATATCTTTCAGTACAACCATTGCAACTATGTTGCTGTTAACCATGTCCTGTGCCGAATTTTTGAATTTTCTTAAATCGTTGCTGTCATTAATAAATTCGCCTAAAGTCTGGAACAAAGTAATTGATACGGCATCATTTGTGTCTTTTGATTGAGATGTTATCTGTGATGCAAGATTGTTAACCGTTGATATAGAATACCATGCTATACAAAAAACTGTTATGGCTATCAACATTGTTGTAAATGCTGCAAATTGTGTACTTAATTTTGTTCTGAATTTTTTCTTTGAATTATCCATTTTAAAAACCCGTAATATTTACTTTATGTATTTTTTTAATTTTTTGCCACGTCTTGTGGAATCAAAAATTTTTCCGATATAATAACCCAAAAAGCCGGTCATTAAAGCAGCAGGGATAATTATAGACAATGCATATATTAAAACATTTATATTAATTTCAGAGGATCTTACAAAAATTATTGCTGCACAAAAGAATGTTGTTAGGCTGGCTAACATTCCGCTGAATCTTTTTGCATAATTTACCCCTTTGAATATCGCCATAAATCCTTATTTGTTTGTACTTTCCATACTTTTTTTAAAACAGAACTGGACAATTGCAATTTTATCAATATTTTTAAGTGCAATAAAACGTCCTGATACAATATTTTTTTGTTTTGTACCTTTTTGCGGCAATACTCTTATAGGTTTGAAATAACAGCTGATTGGTATTGTCGAATCTAAAGTAAATTCTATTTTATAATCCTGTGTTGTATTTAAAGATTCGGTGGTAACGAATTTCATACCGCCGGCACAGATATCAACACACTTGCATACGCATTCTTTGTCGCCGTTTGTAAGAGTAAATTCTTTTTCAAAGTCAACTCTTGTGTATTCACGGCGTTGCAGAAGTTCATATTTGTTTTTGTCAAAATTTATTTTAAGAAGTTTGTTTTCCTTATCGACTTCTTCAACAATCGGTTTGAAATAAAGCATACCGTCTTCAACAACCGCAAAAGATTCTATTTCATCACCTTTTTTATAAAATTTGAGATTTGCTTCAGATACACCGGCTTCTATACTTGAGGCGGACAGATTGGATATATTGGCACTGCAGGCTCCTTGAATATCTTCAGGGACAAAATATATTTGGTGATTTTTTTTCAATAACTTTTTCATTACTTCTGTTATCCTTATCGGTTTTTTTAAACTCTTGCCGGTGTAACTCTTATAACACCTATTGATTTTGCTTTGACATTATTGCTTATTTCATTATACGACATAACCGCAATTTGTGGATATGTTCTTTCTATTAATCTTCTGAACGGCAGCCTTATAGGAGAAGAACATAAAAGCACGGGCTGATTGCCTGAAGAAGAAATTGCACGTTCAAGTTCCGAATTTAGGTTATCGAGCATTCTTCTTGTAAAATCAGGGTCAAGTGTCAGGCTTGAGCCGTCAGGACCTACACCTTGAGCTATTGTGTTTTCTACCTCCGGCGCAAGTGTAACGGCTAGCAGTTCCCCGGTATCGGCAAGATTTTGTTTGCAAATACTTCTTGAAAGTGCCTGTCGAACCTGTTCTGTCAGATAATCTGCATTTTTGCTTACACGTGACTGCAAGCTTAAAACTTCAAGTATGGTTTTTAAATCTCTTACGGAAACCCTTTCTTTTAAAAGGTTGACAATAATCTGTTGAACTTCCGCAACGGATAAATCCTTCATCAGGTCGGTTACATAATCCTCTGATACTTCTTTTTTGAGGTTATCAATAAGCTGCTGGATATCAGCACGAGAAACAATTTCAGCCGCATTTTTCTTAATAACTTCTGTCAGGTGGGTAGAAATTACTGCAGATGGACTTACAACAGTGTAACCGGCATTTTCTGCAATTTCTTTATCTTTTTCATCAAGCCATAATGCAGGCAGACCGAAAGCCGGTTCAATAGCACTTATTCCGTTGAGTCCAAGGTCATTTCCTGCACCGCCTGCGTTCATTGCAAGACTTCTGTCAGGATAAACTTCTCCAGATTCAATAGGTACACCTTTTAGTTTAATCTGGTAGTTGTTAGGCGGAAGCTGCAGGTTATCTCTTACTCTTATGGAAGGCAGTACAATACCTAAATCAAGTGCAGTCTGGCGTCTTATCTGTGCAATACGTTCGAGCAAATCACCGCCTTGCTCAACATCCAGCAGCGGAACAAGTCTGTAACCGATTTCCATTTCGATTGTTTCTACATTTAAAAGCTCCATAACACTTTCCCGTGTAGCTTTTTTCTTTTTCTTGTTGACCTTGCCTTTTCCGTCTTGTTTTTGTGCTTCTTCTTTTGCTTTTGCTTCTTCTGCTTTTTGGGCTGTTAAAATTTTATTTTTGGTGTAGGCAAACCATCCCAAACCGACGGCAACACACATGAAAGGAAGTGTCGGCATGCCCGGCACCATACCTAAAAGGAATAAAAGCACAGAAACAATTGCAAGTACAATCGGATTTGAGAACATTTCTTTTTTGATATCATCGCTTAAAGATTCATCCTGACCGCTTGCACGTGATACAATCAAACCTGTTGAGAAAGAAATCAAAAGAGCGGGCAATTGTGATACAAGACCGTCACCGACTGTCAGGATTGTAAAGGTGTTAAGAGCGGTCATGATATCCATTTTCATTTGCCACAGACCGATGATAATGCCCGCAAAAATGTTAACAACGGTAATAATAATACCTGCTGTTGCATCACCCTTTACAAACTTTGAAGCACCGTCCATTGTACCGTAGAAATCAGCTTCACGTTCGAGTTTGCGTCTTCTTTGTTTTGCCTGATCCTCGTTAATGAGTCCGGAATTCAGGTCTGCGTCAATAGAAAGCTGCTTGCCCGGCATGCTGTCTAATGTAAATCTTGCCGATACTTCCGCAACCCTTGTTGCACCGCCTGTGATTACCATAAAGTTGATAACAACAAGCAGAATAAAAATGATGAAACCGACAATGTAGTTGCCGCCTACTACAAATTGCCCGAATGAGTTAATAACTTCACCCGCTGCCCCGTGTAATAAAATTAGCCTTGTGGAACTTACGTTTAAACCTAAACGAAAAATTGTTGCTACAAGAAGTATTATCGGGAAAGAAGAATACTCCAGCGGCTCTTTTATAAAAAGGCAGACAAGCAGAATTATTACGGAAAGAGATATATTTAACGTTAATAAAATATCCAGAAGCATAGGCGGCAGCGGTATAATCATCATAGCAACAATTACGACAACGCCGATTGCCAATAGAATATCGTTATTCTTTAAAAAACTTGCTAATGCTCCAAGATTCATATTCGTTTAGTATATTCTTTCCCAATTAAATCATAGCCTATATTTCTTTATTTATCGAATTCTTAACCAAACTTAAATATTCTTCCTCTCCTGCGGTGGTGAAATTAGATAGGCACGCCGTGTCGAGGACTCAGTGTTCACGTGAGGATGGTTTTGTAGTTTGTGGATGTGGTAAATCTGTAATTTAGCGCAACCTGCGCACTGCTTTTTTACTTTTGAATATTTAATTTAAACAAATGATAAATTTTAGTTGAATTTTTTTTAAAATAAATGCAGATAGCCGGATATTTTTAAGGTTCCCAAAAATGTAACAAATTATTAAAATTTCTCAAAAAAGTGTTTAGAAAACACAAAAAATGGGAATTAAAAATATAGAAGGATATTAAGTAAAAGGTCGGTAAAATGTCAATGAAA
>CALUSA010000045.1 GCA_944323275.1 Candidatus Gastranaerophilales bacterium | reverse complement strand
ATATTGTAACTTTTTTTGAAAAAATTAAAAATCTCGGTTTTTTAACTAAACTCGATACAAACGGTACTTCACCCGAAATACTTAAACAATTAATAGCTCACAGATTACTTGACTACGTTGCAATGGACATAAAAGCACCAATCGATAAATATTCTCAAATTGCCTGTGTTAATGTTGATACAAAAAAAATTGAACAGAGCATAGAGCTTTTAAAATCTTCCGGTATCGAGTATGAATTTCGCACAACAACGGTAGCCTCGCAGTTGAATTTTATTGATTTGGAAAAGATAGGTCAAATGCTCAAAGGCTCAAAAACGTATTATTTACAAAAATTCAAGCCGGAAGTAACGTTAAATCCACAATTTACACACAGAAAAACATACAGTGATGAAGAATTCTACAAGATAAAAACAATGCTTTCGGCGTATATAAAAAATGTGTATGTACGCTAATCGCTATTTTTTTCGTTCATTTTTTCCAAAACTCTTTCATACCATGGATTGTTTTCCGCCGATTTATCAAGCTTTTTATCCATAAAAGTTATGTAATCCGGATAATCTCCACGAAATTTATTTATTTCGTCAATAACTGCTTTTTCCGACGGATTATTATAATTCATTATGCGATACCCGTTTTTAAGCTGAAAAGGAACCGCCAGATTGTCAGAAGCTAAAAATACATCCGTATAAACATCTTTAGAGCAATTTATAGCCTTCTCCATTAATATCCGACCTACGTGATTGTGTCTGTATTGTTTTTTAACGGCAACAGAATCAACGTAACAGGTTCTGTTATCGCTCAAGCCTGAATGAGTATCATTAAAAGTCTGGGTAATAACAGCTCCGCAGAGTTCCCCTATGGCATTCCTTGCTTCCAGTGCCGTAAGATTTCCATCATCTTCCAGAAACATTTCTTTATAATACTTTGTTATTTTATCCAGCATATTCAAATATTTTTCAAAATTTTCAGGTTTTTTATACTGTGTAAGCGAGGGGTCGTTTGTGTTGTAAACGAAATTATCCGTAAAAAACTTTGCCATTTCATACATTTTTGTATCATACCTGGCGTCTTTATACGTGAACTCCTTTACATAAAGAGTTCCTTTATCGGTTTTAATCTGAAATTTTGGTACCGGATTATTTTGTGAGCCAAAAGCCGGAGTATATCTTTTAGATGATATTCCTTGAATAACCATAGCTTTCTCTCCTGTTATGGTAATAGAAAACAGCTAAAAATATTTTTTTGTTACTTTTGTCACAGAGTATTAATTTTTATTAAATTAAAATTGTTTTAAAAATCTTACATCGTTGTTGAAAAACAGCCTGATGTCATCTATTCCCCATTTAAGCATAGCAAGTCTTTCAACCCCCATCCCAAAGGCAAAACCGGAATAAATCTCAGGGTCAACGCCTACATTTCTTAATACATTAGGGTCTACCATACCGCTGCCGAGGATTTCAAGCCATCCCGTTCCTGAACAAACACGGCAGCCTTTGCCCTGACACATAATACACTGTACATCAACTTCTGCAGACGGTTCCGTAAACGGGAAAAAGCTGCTTCTGAATCTTGTAGGTCTTGCCGAACCGAAATAAAGTCTTAAAAACTCATTCATTACGCCTTTTAAATCAGCAAAAGTAATGTCTTTATCTACAAGCAGCCCTTCTATCTGGTGGAACAAATTATTTTTTCTTGCGCTTACGGATTCTTTTCTGTACACACGACCGGGAGAGATTACCCTGATTGGCGGTTTGTTGGTAAGCATTTCATGAATTTGTGCTCCTGAAGTCTGGCTTCTTAACACAACATTCTTTGCAACCTGCGTATAGAAAGTATCCTGCATATCTCTTGCCGGATGGTCTTTTGGCGTATTCAACATATCAAAGTTAAAATATTCCGTTTCAACTTCCGGAGAATTTTCATTATGCACAAGCGAAAAACCCATGCCCTGAAAAATTTCTACAATTTCATCTACTGTTTGGGTAAGAGGGTGAACTTTGCCAAAAGGTGTATATGAGCCGGGGAGTGTGATATCAATACTTTCTTTTTCCAGTTTTTCATCCAGTTCCTTTTTATAAAAAATTTGATATTTTTCGTCTAATTTTTCTTCAATATCTTTTGTAATTTGATTTGATAAAGAACCTACAATTCTTTTATCTTCATTAGAAAGGTCTTTCAAATTCTTTTTAATATTATTAAGTTCACTTTTTCTGCTTAAATATGTATTTTTAACTTCTTCTATATCAGCTGTGGATTGAATTTTTTCAATAGCTTCAAGAGCACTTTTATGAATCTTTTCTAAAGTTTCTTTCATTTTCACCCTCACAAATGTTTAATTTATAAAATTATTATATTATAAAAAACGAATTTTATAATACAATAGACTTATGGAAAAATATGTATTAATAACAGGTGCTTCATCGGGTTTAGGCAAAGCTGCCGCACTAAAACTGGCAGAAAAAGGTTTTAAAGTCTTTGCAGGAGTAAGAAAACAGGAAGACAAAGAAAATCTTGAACAGCTGCATTCAAACATAATACCAATATTTTTAGATGTAACAAACGACGAAAGCATAAATTACGCTTTTGAAAAAATAAAAGAAATCACAGACAGTCTTTATGCGCTTATAAACAATGCAGGCGTTGCACTTGCCGGTCCTGTTGAATATATTCCTGTCGGCATATTAAAAAAACAGTTTGATATTAATGTTTTCGGTGCTGTACACGTAGCACAAAAAGCCTTGCCTTTTATGAAAAACTCTGATGATTGCAGAATTATAAACATAAGTTCTATGGCAAGCTATGGAATATTCCCTTTTATTTCGCCGTATTGTGTTTCCAAACGTGCGCTGGATATGTTTTTTAACTCCTTGCTTGTTGAATGCAAAATGAAAGGGCTAAAAATCATATCAATAAAACCAGGTGTTGTTGCAACTCCGATATGGAACAAATCCGTTGACGAATCCGTAAAAAATCTTGAACTTCTTTGCAACGAAGGCAAACAGAAATATGCAAAAGAATTTGATTTTTTAATTCAAAATGCACGTAAAAACACCACTAAAGGCATAGACCCGCAAAAAATTGCGGATTTAATTTATCACGTTTTAACTGTTAAAAATCCAAAACTTTCATACAACATTGGCAAAGATTCCTGTTTTGCAAAATTTATGTCATATTTACCGCAAAATTTATGCAATTTTCTTGTAAAAACAGGACTAAGAAAACGCATAAATTAACAAACGTTTACTTACTGGCAACTTTTTAAGTTGTTCTGTTTTAATATTATCAGTGAAGTAAGTACGGCAAGTTTAGTTTATGACAATCGATTCAATAAACAATACATATAAAAATTTTTTAAATACGCTGGGCGGACTAAAGCCATATTCCACACAGCCGCAATCCAGCATACCTGCCGCAGCGGTTAATGTCGGTTCTGTTGATTCCGTACAAACTACTTCAAATTCTCAAAATAAACAAGGACACAGCCGTAAAAAAATCTTCGGCATAATCGGTGTTTCTGTTGGTTCTGCTTTGTTATTGACAGTAATCGGTCTTTTTACCTTAAGTAAAGGTTTTTCCGGTAACATAGCCAGAAAATTAAAAAAAGTTTCGGACAGTGCCAAAAAGGCAATTTATGACTTAAGTACACAATCACAGGATTTGACCGGTTCTCAAAAAGCTAAACTGCGTTTGCATAAAGGTGTACAGCATTTTGCAGACGTAATGCAGGCGTCATCTAACATATCCGCCGTCAAAGACAGTGCTATGCTTAAAGTTTTGAAAAAACTTAAACTTGAACCGGTTGTTAATTCCATTGATAAATTTTTTAAAAACAAACTTATACTAAAGACAAAAAATGTTGCCTACAACGAAGCAGAATATGCAACTATAGAATTTTGCAGCTATCTTGAACAACTGGCAAAACAAAAAAATGCACCTGAGCTTGCACAAAAAGCCAAACAGATTATGGCTGACTACAGTGCCAAATTTTCTGCCCCAAAGCATATAAAACGTTCGCAGGAAGCCTGGGAAAGCATGACGGGTTTGCACGATGAGGTTTACAACAAACTATTTAAACAAAAAGGCGGTTTCTTTAAGAATCTTAAACAATTGCGTTCTTACGTCACAACAGATATTATTGCACCACGCCGGGGTGTTATAGACAAAGAAATACGTCAGGCTAAAGCCGGCATTTCAAACAATATGACAGATGTTAATGAAGCTATTAAAGATGCTTTTAATGATTTAAAAATAAGTATAAATCCTAAAAATAACAATGCTGTTGACATAGTAAAAAAGATTAACAAACTGCTTGAGGAAGGGAAAAGCCTTAAAGGCGCAAAAGAAGCACAATCCCGTACTATACTGTTTGCCCAAATAAAATCATCGCTGGATGAATTGTCAAAAATTGTTAAAAATGACATAAAAAATCCTGAGGATTTAAAACTTGCACAACAAAGAATCACTAAATTTTACGACATAATAAAACCTGATTTTTACAAAAAAGGTCTTGCGCAAGAAGCAATAACAGATGTCAAAAAAATGTTTGAGCAGGGCGTAAACTCAAAAGAATATAAACTTGCACATAAATATATGAAAAATATGAACACCAAACTCAATAATGCCATTTATCAGGAAATGAACGTATATGAAAAAATGGCTGAGCTTGCTGTAGGTTCTGCACCGTCAGATATCGTAGGTATTCTTGCACCTACCGCTCTTGGTGTAGGGATGGTTGTTAATGCAGACACCAAAGATGAACGTATATCAAAAACACTTACTCAGGGCGTGCCTATCTTAGGCGGCGTAGGTGTAACATACTACGGCACGGTAAGGGGTTATACGGGTGCTAAAAACCTTTTACTCGGGCTTGGTTCGGGCTGGATTTTAAATATAATCGGCACAAAAGTCGATGAATATGTAAAAAAATACCGTGGTGAACAGAAAAAATTAAAATCTGCTTTTGAATCCTGGACTAAACTGCAAAAATCACAAAACACACAAAACAGCCAGAATATTTAATACTGTCTTTTTAGTGGAGAAAATTGTCTGACTGTATATATTAAAAAGGCTGTATTAAACAACTACTGCTTCCGTTATTTTTTTAATACATGAAACCAAAAATAACGGGAGAATATCAGGATTGATTCTTTTCGGAAAGAAAAAATATAAAAACAAAAGTACGGAAGAACTTGTCTTACTTGCTCAACAAGAAGATATTGATGCGCTTGAAGAACTCATCAAACAAAATCAAGATAGTGTTTATGCTTCTTTTTACTATTTAAACAGCGACTGTCAGGATATTCTTGATTTAACACAGGAGGCTCTTTTAAAAATGGCGAAAAATATAAAGAATTTAAAAGAACCTGCCAAATTTAAACCATGGCTTAACCGGATAGTAACAAGAATCTTTTACGACCACGTACGCAGTAAAAACAGAAAATTAAAAACCATCCCTATAGACAAAAGCGGTGATGAGGAACAGGACAGGTTTAATGTTACGGATATTCCCTGCAAAACTTGTACTCCGGAACAATCAAGCCTTAACGGAGAACTGAGCTGTACAATAGAAAAATCCATACACAAACTTCCCGATTCTTTCAGACTGGCAATAGTTTTAAGAGAATTTCAGGGGCTGAGTTATGAAGAAATAGCGGATATAACCAATACAAATGTTGGCACGGTAAAATCACGCATAGCCAGAGCCAGAAACAAACTTCAGGAAGATTTAAAGGCATACATTGCATAAAAAACAGGTGAACAAAAATATGGAAAAAGAAAATAAAATTATTTGCAAACAGGTTTCCTCAATGCTTTCTTTATATATTGATAACAAAATTTCTTTTAACGAAAGAATTCAAATAAAAGAACATTTAAAAAATTGTCCTGACTGCCGAAAAAAGTATATGTATTTAAAATCATTAATTCAAAATCTGCAGGAATCTTACAAACAGGTTATGGAACTTTCGGCAAGGAAGCAAAAGCAAAAAAATTTCAGCATAAGAGAACATCAAAAATTTATGAGCCAGATTTCACCCTATGTTGACAATGAACTTACGGGAGATGAAAATTTTGAATTCCGTAAGTATCTTATGAAATCAAAAACCGCCCAAAAAGAGCTAAAAAACACTTATATAGTACAAAAACATCTCAAATACGCTTACAATAATATATGTAAAAAAACGCCTCAGGAAATTTCCTGCAATGTTATAAAACAATTAACAGAACCCCAAAGTATATTTGACAGCGTAATTTTACAGCAGATTTTTACTATGAAAACCGCTAAAATCGCTATACTCGCAGGTTTGATATTTATCTGCGGTTATGAATTCAAACAGTACGATACACCGCTAAAACAATCAACCGAGCACAAAACAGAACAAATTACCGGCAGCGTATCTAAACCATTTGCCGGTGATTACCCTGAATATAAATATGAATTTGATACAATGGGTAATGAACAAAACGATATTGCGGCAGAACAAAGATAGAGCAAATTAAAAAAATCTTCCTTTAAAAACCTTACAAAAGTCAAAGATACTACTGTATTTACAAATAAAAAAGTCGGGTAACAACATTGGAGTACAGAACAAACAAATCCACCGATTCCCCTATTTTCTTTATCTTTATTTATTAATTATAAAAAGTATTGTATAATTAAATAAAGATTATGTTAAGGGTTAAATATGGAAGAGTTTATAAAATCAGTTTGTGTGGAAGACTTAAATAACGCTCAGAATACAATGTTCACTGTATTCAGAACACTTGATACAGCTTCTGTATCATCTCTTGTGCCAAAGGCAGAGATGATACACAACACATTTTTAATAAATAAGTCTTATGAATTTATAGCCCAGAATCTCTCACTATTAGCTGTTTTAAAATATAAAACCGATAAAAGCAACTATAAAATTGCCGTTAATATGCTTGAAGATGCAAGATTTCTTGCTGAAAATTCGCATAATAAAAATGCAATAAAAACAAATTTATTCTGCTGGGGATATCTCTATAATGCGGAAAAAAACTATACAATGGCATTAAATGTACTAAAACAGGCACGTAATATAAATTCTTCCAACGAAATTATAAATGCAAAAGTCAGCAACTTAATAGTCCAAATAGAAAAACTTAACATAGTCAATCAAGACGCAGAAAACGACAGCACAGCAGAAAAACCGATAGTTGCATTGCTGAATGTAGCACGTACTCTTGCTGCAGAAACAAGTCTTGAACACCTTTTAAAAACAGTTGCCGAAGAAATTAAAAAAGTACTGGATGCAGACAGATGCACGGTATTTCTGCTGGACAAACAGAATAATGAACTTGTGTCTAAAGTAGCACTCGGTATGGGAACACAGGAATTAAGATTTCCTGCTGATAAAGGTCTTGCAGGTTATGCAGCACAAATGGGCGAAATTATTAACATAAAAGACGCTTATCAGGACGAACGCTTTAACGCAGACATTGATAAAGAAACAGGATATAAAACCAAAACTATACTCTGTATGCCTATCTGGAATATGAAACACGAAATTTTAGGAGTGTTTCAAGTATTAAATAAAAACAATGATGCCTGTTTTACAAAAGAAGACGAGGATATCCTCATTGCAATAGGTTCAAGTGCAGGTATAGCAATAGAAAATGCAAAATTGTTTGAATCACAGCAAATGATGATAGACAGACAAAAAGAACTGTTTAAAAACTTTGTTGATACCCTGGCAGCCTCAATAGATGCACGTGATAAAATCACCGCAGGTCATTCAAACCGTGTAAAAATGTATTCCGAACTCATTTGCGAGGTGATGAACCTTGATGAAAAGACTACCGCAAATATTATTCACGCCGCCATTTTACACGATATAGGCAAAATCGGTATCCGTGACGCAGTGCTTCAAAAAGACGGAAAACTTACGGATGATGAGTATAAACATATTCAGGAACACGTAAAAATTACTTATGATATTTTAAATCGTGTTTATATTTCCGAGGAATTTAAAGAAGTAGCGGAAATCGCCTCAAGCCACCACGAAAAATATGACGGCACCGGATATTTCAGAAAACTTAAAGGAGAAGAAATTCCATTAGGCGGCAGAGTACTTGCGGTAAGTGATGTTTTTGACGCTATTACCTCAAAAAGACATTACCGTGACAAAATGCCGATTAAAAATGCTCTTGATATAATAAAATCAGGTGCTTGGAAACATTTTGACGGAAATATCGTTGAAGCATTTTTTAAGATTAAACTCGACAGACTGGTTGATGTGTTTTTAAGCGAAGTTGATTCTGTTCTTTATGACCAAAAAGATAGGGAAACTCTTGATAAATACGATGTTGAATATCTTTTTAATCTGTTAATGAACGAACAGGAAAATTATCCTGACTCTGACAGGGCATTGATTGAACTGTTCAACAGGTATTATAATTGTAAAGCAGGTAAATAAATTCACCAAAATAACTAATCGGGGAAGGTTTATGATTAAAAAAGTTATTACAGCAGCAATAATTTTAGCCGGCACAACAGGAATGTGCTATGCAAAGCCTGCCGACAAAAGCATAATAAAAACACCTGTTTCTACTTTTAATAAAGAAAATCTGAAAATTATTAAAAACAATCAGCTTACCAATGATTTTCTTAAACTTTTAACATATTCTCAAAACGACAAAACAGCAGGCGAAACAACTGCCATAGATTATGCAAAAAAATATGCAGAAGCTAACGAAAAATTTTCACAGGGCAATATTACCTCTGCTTATAAAGATTATAAGCTAATTTTGCAAAACAAAACAAACGATGATTTTGTATATCTTGGTTTTGCCTACAAATTTGCTAACATCGGACTGTTTTCACTTGCACAGGAAGCAATAAACAATATTCAAGACAGAGAAACCTACAATCACCAAATACAATTGATAAAATCAAAATTATTCCCCATGGTGGTTTTGTCTTATGACAACGAAATTAAACTGGCGCAGAATTATACGGAAATATACTACAACAATCTTGCTTTTGAAGTTGCAAGGGACCTGAACAGGCTGCCGGAAAGTCTAAAACGAGCTGATTATGCCCACTACATACTTTCTCAGGCTTATTACAACACAAAAGAATACAACAAAGCTATAAACGAGATTAACAGAGCAATATCAATAAATCCTGATAATATTAATTATCAAAAATATAAAGCCCAAATTTTTTGCGAAACAAACAAACTTTCAGATTCCATAAAAATTATGGAAGAACTTTTGTCGCAGGATATAAATATTCTTGATTACAGAAAAGATTTAGAAGGGCTTTATTACTACACTCTTGCAAAGGCAACAAAAGACCGTGAACTTTCAAAATTTTACCTTGCACAATACTTTTTAAAAACTGGAGATTACACAAGAGCTGTAAAAGAACTTAACCAGAACATCTCCGCTGATTCCAAAGATTACCGTTCAATGACATTGCTTGCGGAAATTTATTTTAAACAGAACAATCTTGCAGATTCTATGGATATGTTTGAAAAAGCGTATAAAGTTAAAAAAAATTATTCGCCTACACTAACAGGCATTGCTGATATGTATCTTTTCAAAAAAGACTATAGAAATGCGCTCGATTACTTTATAAAAGCTTATAAAAAAGATAAAAAGAACAAAGAAGCAATGCTAAAAGCAGCATTATGCTATAAAATGCTAAATATGACGGACAAATCCGTAGAATTAACAAACAAAGTTTTTGAAAAAAACATTACTGACGCAAGAATTTATTACATAGCATCAAAAGTTGATGACATTAAAAATGTTCAATATTTAAAAAAAGCTGTTGCTCTTGATCCGCTGATGACAGAAGCCTGGCTTGCTCTTGCGGATATGGCAATACAAAATAACAGGCTTGAACTGGCAAGAACATATCTAAAACCTGTCAAATATGTAGACAGCAAAAACAGCAGATATTATTATTATCAGGGGTTGATAAATAAAAAGCTCGGTCATCTTGATGCAGCAAAAAGCAACTTTAAAAAAGCACTGGAGCTGAATCCGCTTGATGAAGATGCAAATCAGGAAATGCGTTCACAATTATAAGGAAAAGTATGAAAAAATACAGTATTTTGATAGTGGAAGACCATTCTTTAACAAGATTCGGGCTCAGGACTGCATTTGAATCAGATAAAAATTTTGTCAAAATTTTTGAAGCTGCCAACGCCAAAAACGGTATCGCACTTGCACAAAAAGAAGCGGTCGATGCTGTAATTATGGACTTAGGGCTGCCCGATATGAACGGAATAGAAGCAACAAAAATAATTAAAGAAAAAAGACCCTCTACAAAAATCATTGTGCTTTCTTCTCACGAGCAGGAGGAAGATGTACTAAAATCCCTGCACAACGGTGCAAATGCCTATTGCACAAAAGATATTGAGCCTGACAAATTGATTGAAATTACAAAATCGGTACTCGAAGGTGCTGCCTGGTTTGACCCTAAAGTTGCAGGATATGTTTTAAAAGCTGCTGGTCAGCCAAATATTTCACCTTCTGAACAGGACATAACAACAGAATCAAAAGAAATTTCAAAACAAAACGATATAAACCTTACTGCAAGAGAAAAACAGGTGCTGGCATTGATTGTCGAAGGATTAACAAACAATGAAATAGCACAAAAATTAGATGTGAGTATTAATACAACAAAAGCTCATGTTTGCAATATCTTACAGAAACTCGCCGTTAACGACAGAACTCAGGCAGCAATAAAAGCACTAAAAGACAATCTTCTTTAATTTGTATTGTGTGTAATTTAAAACATGGCTGTTTATCCTGCTTAATAAGTAATCTTTGTTTATGATATGATTGAATAATCATTATCCGGAGGAATTATGGAAACAGTTATAAATTACATACAAAACCACGCTTTGATGTTTTCTTCAACAATTTTAATTGTTGCGTATATTTTTATTGCCTGGGAAAAAATCTCCAAAGTTACGGTAGCTATGCTTGGTGCAGCGTTAACGCTTATACTCGGACTTTTAGCTCAATCAAAAGGACATGATACTATCGACCCGCACTATTTTATAAATTTTGTTGATTTTAATGTAATCTTCCTTTTGATAAGCATGATGATTATAGTCGGCATTGCCAGCAAAAGCGGAATTTTTACGTGGATAGCCAATGCCCTGTTAAAAAAAACCAAAGGTCATCCGACCAAAATTTTAATAACCTTAGGCTGCTTTACAGCTTTTGCCTCTGCGTTTTTAGATAATGTTACAACAGTTATACTTGTTGTTCCTGTAACATTTTTAATAGCCAAAACCTTGGACATAAACCCTATACCGTATTTGATTACGGAAATCCTTGCCTCAAATATCGGCGGAACAGCAACCCTAATCGGCGATCCGCCTAATATCATAATAGGCAGCAAAGCAGGTTTTACCTTTATGACTTTTCTGCTTGAGCTTACGGATATTGTTTGTTTAATTTTTGCTGTAACAATGTTTATATTATGGCTTTGTTTTAAAAAACATCTTGTTGCAACCAAAGAAAAAATGGAGGCGGTTGCACAACTTGATAACTCTCAAACAATAACCGATAAATCACTTGCAATACGTTCATCTGTTGTATTATTGCTGGTTATTTTAGGTTTTATTCTGCACGATGTAATACATCTGGAATCTTATGTCATAGCACTTGCCGGTGCAAGCTTTTTAATGATTTTTGAAGAACCTAAAAAAATACTCGAAGGCATTGAATGGAATACGATATTTTTCTTTATAGGACTATTTATCATAATCGGAGGATTTGAGGCAGCAGGCGGAATTTCAATAATGGCGAAATGGATTCTTGATGTAACAAACGGCAATGAATCAGCTGCAGCAATGCTGATTCTCTGGGCGTCAGGTATTTTATCAGGTATTGTTGATAACATCCCCTACACAGCAACCATGGCACCAATGATTTACCAAATCCAGCTGGTAGAAGGTGCTCAGTATGCACATCCTCTATGGTGGTGCCTGTCATTAGGTGCTTGCCTTGGCGGAAACATGACGATAATAGGTGCAGCCGCAAATGTTATTGTTTCTGAAACAGCAGCTGCTCACGGCAAACCTATTTCTTTTATGAAATATTTAAAATACGGTGTAAGCATAACCTTTGTATCACTGTTATTAAGCTCCGCATATATTTATTTCAGATTTTTATTACCTGCAACACATAGTGTGCATTAATCGAACTTGTTTGCAGTATTGTTTATTATTCCTGAACAAAAATCTATCACCAATGCATAGCTTTCTTCGATTTGTTCAGGCGAAAAACCGTCTATAATATCGGGTTTAACAGCAATATCTAAAATTTCTTTTTCCATACCGCATAATCTGGTACACATTTCCTTTTTAGTTAAAATATATTCTCCATTTTGTGCAAAATATTTAGCCTTAACAACAAAAACAATATTTTTATACAAACATTTTAACGCCTGTTTACGGTCATTGCTGTATAAAAAATTATGACATGCAAAATGATAGATATTTTCAGCACCGATTTTTGCAGCAATAACAGCGTCGTTTTGGATAATTTGAGGAATTAACTGATGTATATCACCATAAACGGATTTTGTATCGTTATATAACTGAAAAAGTTCATATTTAGACCAATTTTGCAATTCTTGTTTTCCGCATATAAATCCGCAAGCTTTTTCACTTTTTGGCATAGTATTTATTATCTTTTTATATTTTGCCAGTTCTTCAATTGAAAGCTTGTTTAATATTACGACTATATCTATATCACTGTCATCAGTTGCTTCTCCACGACGAAAACTGCCCTGATAACCGATAAAAAACAAATTATCTTTAAATTCCGTTTTTATTTTTTTAGCAAGTTCTTCTATCCAAATACTTATATCAAACAAAACAGACTCCTTGCATATATTAAATCAGCGTTTTTTATTTTAAGATACAACCCGGATAATTTCAACTTAATTATAGCCCCATTATTTTCCCTTTGCTTTCTATTATCACCGCCATTTATGATATAATGCCGTTACAAGCTGGTCGTTAATATAACTATCGGGTTCAAAAACATGGTAAAAGAATCTGCATATAAAAAACCTCAAAAACTCCCTTTTATCCAAAAGGTTATTAAAAAATATCTTGCACAGAATAAGAATATAAAAAATTGTTTAAAAAGTAGTAATCTGACAAAATATACTACAGGACAAAACAATCCTGAAATGGATAATGCATTAAAACATCTCGGTGAATTCTATTTTCTGCCAAATTTCGGAAACCTCGGCGACGGCTTTATCGCAGCTTGTGCATATCAGTATTTAGAAGCAAGGCAATATCCTTATCAGGTTTATCAAAGGTCAACCTCGTGGCTTTATCAGCAGCCGTTCAATTTTGTATATGGCGGCGGGGGACTTTGGATTAATTTATATCAAAAAGCATACCGTAACATTATAAATATTTTTAAATCACCACATCTTAAAAAATGTGTCATATTACCATCCAGTTTTAATAATTGTGACGACCTGTTTGAAGTTTTGGATGAAAGGTTCACGGTTTTTTGCAGAGAAGAAAACAGTTATAAATATTGCAAATCAATGAACAGCAAGGCAAATTTTTACCTTGCCGATGATTTGGCTGTTAATTGTGATATTAATATGTTCAGACAGGATTTATCCGACCCCGGAGCACTAAATGATTTCTTTTACAATAATAACAATTTTTTATATGTATATAATGCATACAAAAAACTGCTAAAAAAATCCCAAAACGAATTATCTAAAATAAAAGATTTTAAAGTGGGGTATTTTTTCAGGCAAGATAAAGAACGCCTTATTGTCAATAATCCTGCACAATCAGGTATAGATTTATCCGCCTTTTGCAGTCATCAATGGACTGATTCCGGATTTGCTTTTCTTGCTACCCGTATTTTTCTTGATTTTATAGGTCGATTTGATATTATAGTCACCGACAGACTGCATATTGCTATTGCCGCAGCAAAACTCGGTAAAAAAGTTCTTGCTCTTGACAACTCTTACGGAAAAATCGCCGCAATATACAAACACTCATTACAAAATAAATTTGAAAATATAAAATTAATAGACCCTGAAAATATAGAATCAGAACTGGCAAATATTGGTGATTTTGTGTCGAAAAAATCTTTCTGCTGTACTTTGCCACAGAATTTAAAAGACTTTATAACCAGCTATGGCAGCGTACGCAACAAACACGGATACGAAAAATTGACCTGAAATTATTACTTACATCTTTGATATAAGCAAAATATACCCAAAGAACATCACGGGGAAAGTTTTTCTTTTTCATTTATTGTATATAGTTCTTCTGTAACAATTTATAATGAAAAACTACATATCCAGCAATTTTTATTTTCAGATAATTTATAGTATATGAGTAAAACAAAAGGATATAAAATGCTCATAAATCTCTCCCCGATAAATTTACAATATAACAATAAAAATATTCAAAAGCCGCATACAATAAAATCAAACCTTACTCCGCTTGCTTATGATACTGTTTCATTCGGTGCTATGAGAAAGAAAGAGTTTAAAGGGATTGATTTAGCGGTTGTTCAAAAATTCAAAGCTCCTATTGAAAAATTTAATTCAAATGCAGATTTACAAAACTGGGCAGGAGAAAAAGCAGAAGCAATAGCAGAGAAAGACTTTGGCGGACGGAGTGAAGAAACTAAAATCCAACGAAAAGCAATGCTGAAAGAATGGTCTAATTATATTTTCAATGAAAATGATGCTTATAAAAACACAACAGCACTTTTAATTTTGAATGCAATAACAAAAAACTTAGAACCTGATAACGATAATATTCCGCCTGTATTGAACAAAGGTGTTCTTGCTGATTGTATATACGAGATTGATAAAAACACAAAAAACGACCCAAAATACCGGTTTGAATTAAATAAAATGTATCAAAACAACCTTCGTGCGGCTTACCTGAATGACTCTGAAACCAGTACCGGCGAAACAGATACAAAATGGATAATTATCCCATCTAAAAACAACGACCCTGAAAATTTTGAAGCTAACGTAGAAAAATTAAAAGCATTATCCTATAAAACATGGTGTACAAAAAGTAATAATGCAGAACCATACCTTGCACAAGGTGATTTTCACGTATATCTTGAAAACGGAAAACCCAAACTCGGAGTCAGATTTGTTGGTGATGAAATAGAAGAAATTCAAGGTGAGAAAAACAACGGCAGAATTCCAATTGATTACTTTGATATTATACAAAATCATATTTCTGAGAATAATCTGAAACTTACCGATAATGCAAAAGATGAAATAAAATCTGCAGAAACGGCAAAAAAAGAAATAAAAAAGATAAAAAAAGATTTAAAAGAATCCATAAAAAATAATGATGTTAAAACAATCTATAAATATTTTGGAATAAATGCAAAAGAAGGTAAAACCGGATATTTAACAATTTCTGAATACAAGCAGCCATCTAAAGACTATACATTTAAAGATTTAGGCATAGATGAAAACAAGCTGATTGAAAAAGTCAAATCAATCAATGGTAATGCCAATTTCCGCAATTCCATGCTGACAGATTTAAGTAACATCAAATATATTAATGGTAATGCGGTTTTTTGGCATTCACAGGTGTCTAACTTAGGGAATCTTGAATCTATTGGCGGGCATGCCAATTTCAGATATTCAACGATAACAAGTTTAGGAAATCTTAAATCTATCGGCAAGGATGCTTATTTCAGCTATTCCAAGATAACTGGTTTAGGAAATCTTGAATCTATAGGCGGGAATGCTGATTTTCGTGATTCAGAGATAACCAGCTTAGGAAATCTTGAATCTATCGGCTGGAATGCTTATTTCCAAAATTCAAAGATAACAAGCTTAGGGAATCTTGAATCTATCGGTGGGAGTGTTGATTTTCGTAATTCAGAGATAACAAGTTTAGGCAATCTTAAATCTATAGGCGGGAATGCTGATTTTCGTAATTCAAAGATAACAAGTTTAGGGAATCTTGAATCTATCGACGGAGAGGCTGATATAAGGACTTCAAAATTAAAAGATAAAGATTTTGCTTACATCAGCGTAGACGGAAGCATATTAAAATAAGTGTAAACCTGTCACCCTGAAGTCGATTCAGTGTCTTATAATTAAACACTAAGTAAGGGACATGGTTTTAAAACCCTCTCCCGAAATTCAAACTTTCGCAGACTGCTCAAGTTAAAATTCTGCCATCTCACAACCCGAGAGGACAAAGAAAAAATGTCAGAACTTGTTTCAAAGTCTTGCTGCTGGACGGATTACAAGGGACGTAATAGCCTTTAATTCTACCCCGAACAGTGGATTCTGAACCATACTCAGCTGTTCAGAATGATGAAAAGAAAATTGGTAGGTCAGTGTAAAAAAACACATAGTTTGATTTCTTGTTCCTGATGGTTTGATTTTTTCGGCAAGCTATGTAAAAGTAGCAAATTTAATTTTTAGAGTTTTTAATATACTATAATCAATAAATTTATTTTGAAGGATATTGTACAAAGTATAAATGAAAGTGGATATAA
>CALUSA010000044.1 GCA_944323275.1 Candidatus Gastranaerophilales bacterium | reverse complement strand
ATGTTTCCGGCCATTCTTTTACCTTTGATTACACGGCTCGGAGTAGTACCTGCACCGATTGAACCGGGTTCTCTGTGATTTTTTGAACCGTGTCCCATAGGTCCTCTTGAGAAGTTCCATCTCTTAACGGTACCCTGAAAACCTTTACCTACTGATTTGCCTGTTACATCAACTTTTGCAACATTTTCAAGTACTGACAAATCAATTTGTTGTCCGATTGTATATTCTGATGAATTTTCTACTCTGAATTCCTGCAAATGTCTGAAGTTATCAAGACCGTTTTTTGCAAAATGACCGATTTGAGCTTTAGAAAGATGTTTTTCTTTAGCAGGTTCAAAACCGACCTGAATCGCATTGTAACCGTCAGAGTCAACTGTTTTAACCTGAGTGACTGTCATCGGGTCTACTTTGATAACTGTTACAGGAATAGCAAGTCCATGTTCATTAAAGACTTGAGTCATTCCTAATTTTTTACCGATAACGCCTAATCTGTTTTTGCTGGCAGATTTTTGGACGTTTTTAGCGTTTGTAGTCATATTCTACCTTTCTCCTTGTGAGCGCTACTCTTTCTTACTTCGGGCGGATGTCCCTGCCGCCTCTTTTTTGTTACGGACTGTAGATCACATTAAATCATATTCAATTGTAATGTGTTATTAGTTTCGGATTTTACAACCCTTTTTTATTGAAGCGGTTGTGGCAGCTTACTGTCTTTTATTTAAAAAGCCCGCAAGCTTTCACACACCTTATAATTTAACTTCAATATCAACACCGGCAGGTAAATCCATTCTGCTTAACTCTTCAGTTGTCTGTTGAGTCGGGTCATAGATGTCGATAATTCTTTTGTGGATACGCATTTCAAAATGTTCTCTTGATTTTTTATCAACGTGAGGTGATCTTAAAACGCAATATAATCTTCTTTTTGTCGGAAGCGGAATAGGACCGGCAACCTTAGCATCTGTTCTCTTTGCTGTTTCAACGATTTTTTCTGCGGAAACGTCAATGAGTTTATGATCATATGCTTTTAAGCAAACTCTGATTCTTTGTCTTTGAGCTGTACTCATTTGTTATACTTCCTTTGCTTTTTGTAATTATTTGCTTGTAAATCTGGCGATGTACGCTTGTGATGGGGCTTTTTAATTTTAAAAGCGCACACATTTATGCGCACAGCCAGCTAGTGTAATAATAACCTTATATTAAACAAAATTGCTCGTCAACAGGTATATTTAAGATTTTATTTCAAATTTCAAAAAATTTACAAAAGTTTATAATTTGTATAAGATTTTTAATTCAGTGGCAAATTTTTCAGATTAAATAGCAGCTGAAAATATATTTACAACTGCACACGGGCTTATAGTGTTTCTGCAAAATCAAATAAATCTACTTAAATTTTTGATTAATATCTTTTGAAACATTAAATTCAAAATCCACAACTAATTTTTCTAACAGCATATCTTTTGCAATATCGGATATGGAAGCGTCGTTCATAAGTCTTATGAATGCATTTTTATCCATTAAATATTTGTGTATTTGTCCTTTTATTTCTTCATTATTAGTTTTAATTGCGTCGATGATATATTCCTGAGTCAAACGAAATCTTTCGGCACTTTTTACCTGTTGATATTTTAAGCCGGACTCAAACACCTTTATTATCTCAGGATAAAATTTTGTATTATAAAATTGTTGAATATCCTTTACAGGCAAAGGCTCCAGATACTGTTTATAACTTTGTATTATTTGAGGCTTTTTCTCATACAATTTTTTATCAAGAAAATTGTTTTTTATAAAATCTGCTGTTTTATGTGAAGCAACGGCAAGTGCCTCAGGTTTTCGGGTGATTTCGTACAAAGCAAGATTTAATGCTGCGTTATTGGCATTTGCCATCAGCGGATCATCTGTTTCAAAAATATCATGCAGCATGATATTTATTGTTTCGGCAATTAAATTGGCTGTTCTTTTATCTTTTGAAGTTGCATCAGGCCAGTAGTTTTTCATCCCGTTAGATTTCACCATCATAAACGCAGACACGCCTTCAGAACTCAAACCGTCATATCTTGCAAGAAAATCGAGAAATTCTTTTTCCGGCTCATCTGCCCAGTATTTTGTTTCTGTTTGATGATAATATCTTTTTATCCCTTCTCTTAAAGAAGACATAGATTTTAAATTCACATTATAATCTGCGTCCAAATCCAAATCTTTTCCCCCTTCTAAATTAGGCTGGCTTTTTAAGTTTTTTTGAAGCAGTCCGAGATAATCTGCAATTATATGCTCAAGAATTACCTGTTTAGCGGAGTCATCAGCTTTGGTAGTATTAAAATATTTTATTGCGGCATTATAATTTTTGAGAAAATTATAAATGTTATCATTATTTTTTTCATTTAACTTAATCAAATTACGAATGTCGAAAATAGCAGCACCATTATATTCAGGATAATATTTAAATACTATATCTGAATTTAAAATTTTATCCAGTTCAGGTTTAAAATACAAATTATAAAAATCTTCTACAGGCTTTTTACTGCTTGTTACAGCAAGTTTTTTCATTTCATTATTTATTTGCGGCATATATTTTTTTATTTCATCTTCAAGATTGTGCTCAAGCATATAAGAATAGACAGAGTCAGCTCTAAATGTATATACTGCAGGATTTTCAGTTATTTCATACAAAATTTTATCAAGTAAAAAATCATTAGTTTTTACAATCGCAGGATATTTTGCTGCGAAAGCGTCATTTAGTTTAGTTGTATATCCGAGTGCTTCTTTTTCTAATTTAACGAATTCTGCCTCACTTAAATTAAGCAAGTCTGCAGCATCGGGTTGCCAGAGAGCGACAAGTTCTCTTTTTTGTTTAAAAGAGGTATTTTCCGCCATAAATTTAATAAATTCCTGTTTGTAAATATCGGTAAAAAACGGCATTGAGTCTAATATTTGCTTTTTAAAAAGCTTGTTAACTTCTTTTGGCGAATTAATATCTATATCTTTTATTCCGGACGGAATATCTAATTTCTGTTCCTGTTTTGGCACGATATTTTGTGCGGGGTTTGCTGACGAAATAATATAATTATTATTTTCGGTAAGCAGCTTTTCCGGAGCAGTTTCCATCAAATGTACAACTAAGCCCATATAATTTGAAACCAAAAGATTAAAAGCACCTTTACGAGCCTGTTCGTCATTCTTGTGGTCTGTTATAAATTTAACAACAGCATAATTCTGCAGCAAGAAATTACGCAGCTCATTAGCAGGAACAACATAATCTGTCAGAATGTGTTTTACATCCTCTTTTAAATCGTCCTCAACACCGAGCTGTTCAAAATTTTCTTTAACGGTTCTGTTTTTTTCTGCAATAAAGCCGGAATTTATATATTTTTTAATGTCGTTTGCTGCACTACCTGCCGGAAAACTCTGATTATCATTAAATTTAGCCTTAAATTTGCTTTGTTCTTTTAACAGTTCCTTCATCTCTCTATTAAGTTCCGGCATGTTCTTTAAAAATTGATTTTCCCAGTTAAAAGTTTTGATTGCGTTCAATATGTTGTCATTCTTCATATTATAAACACCGGGATTACCCGTAAATTTATATATAAAATTATTTAAAACAAATGCATTTGTATTTTCAATTACCGGATTATTCCTGTAAAACTTTTTATCCAGTTCTTTTGTTTTTTCAGCCATTTGATTTTGCAATTTTTCAAAATCAGCATCATTTAAATTTAAAAGCTGCTGCGCATTCGGCTGATTGAGCATTACAAGATTTTGCTTGTCCTTGAATGCGAGATTATTAGTCAAAAATTCAAGTTTAGCTTTTCTGTAGTCCTCTGTAAAAAATTTCATTGACTCAACTTCATACTCTCTAAAAAGCTTAAAGATATCTTTAGAGCGTATTGTAGTCAATTGCAGCGGCGTTTGCTGCGTTTTTGGTGCAGCAGGCTGTGCAAATTTGGACATTTCTTTTTTGTAGTAACGTTTTTCTCTTGCTTTATTCAATATTTTTTCTTTTAAATCCAGTGCTTTGTTCAGCAGCGATTCCAGCATAGCTTTATCCTCGCTGTAGTATGCAATTTCAAAATCTGAAATTATTGACTGCAAAGCCTCTGAGTATTGAGTGCGAAATTCCGGATCTTTATTCCAAAATTCAAGCATAATTTCTCTTTGTTGTTCGGAAAATGTAGGAAAATCAATCTGAAAATTTTCGTCAGCATATTTATCGGCAAAAACTTCCGAAAGTCTTTCGCTAAAGCCAATTTTGGCAGCTGCTATTGTCATAATCTGCCCCTGATATTTAAAAAATATTGAATCCGACATCTCTTTGCCGTTCAACATTTTTTGTATTTGCTCGGCTCTTTCCATTTCGTTTAAGCCTGACCACCATTTTGTCATTGAGGCAGAAAGTTTTTCTTTTGTTTCTTCGGATACTTTAACACCGCTTTTTCTCACAGGTGGAATATATTCTTTGTCATCCCTTGTTGCAAGAAAGGAATTGTAATAAGCAAGGTTCGGATATCTTATCCCCAGAGCTCTTATTGTAGACGGACTAAAATATTTTCCGTCTTTTACTCCGAGTTCTTTTTTTATTTCCTCGGTTGCATCTTTATCAAAATCTTTGTTAAGCTCATCTATTGTTTTACCTTCAAGATAAACTTTCTTCAAAAGATATGTTGTAAGCTCTTTATTCTCTTTATCTTTAAAAATCGGAGTATTAAAAGTTTGTGCATCCCATTTTAAAAGCAGCAGTATGCCGGATGACGGCTTTGTATCTTTAGCTTCTTTAAGTTTTGAAAACAAAGGCTCGTCAGGATACATGTCTTTTATTTCCTGCACGCTATCTGCTATTTTTAAATATTCAAAAGCCTGTCTTTGCAGCTGTGCAGGCGGCATGTGATGACGTTCGTCAAAATCTTCAAAAAGATATTTTTTAACAGTTACGGGCATATTCTCAATATTAAATTTTTGCTCGTAAAAATTTTCCGGCGTACGATGCAAACGCTCGCCAAAACTTATGTTGTAATCCCGATAAGCAAAATTCGGTAAAACTTTAGTGTGTATCGGATTAGAGTGTAATGGGGATATGTTATCGTTATTATTTTTTTTCAAAATCTGTGATTTGTGTACAAAAAATACAGGTTGAATCTGCATGTTTATTCCATTCCTTTTAACTTGCACTGCGTTTTTATCTAATCTAGTGTCGCAGTTGCCGCCTCGAGCCTTCGAGCCGTCACTGCTCACCTTTTCAATTTGACACTCCAAAAATTCGTTCACGTCGCTTTGCTCCTTATCACGAATTTTTCTCGGACAAACGTATTTATTAAAATACATAAACAAAATTTTTTTTGCCACCCTTTAACTTGAATGTTATAATTTGTAATATAATTATTAACTTAAGTGGAGCAAAAACTATGGAATACAAAGGCAAAGCATTCAAATTTGGTGACAACATATCAACAGACCACATTGCACCGGGAAGGCTTTTTCACCTGCGCTCCGACCTGAACGAATTTGCCAAACATGTTCTCGAGGATGCTGATGAAACCTTTGCTTCAAGAATGCAAAAAGGGGACTTTGTCGTAGCAGGTAACAACTTCGGGCTTGGATCTTCAAGAGAACATGCACCGCAAATCATAAAAATAGCAGGCGTATCTGCTGTACTTGCAAAATCTTTTGCCAGAATTTTTTACCGGAATGCTATAAACATCGGTCTTTTGTTAATAGAGTGCGACACAGACAAAATTGATGCCGGTGATGAGCTGGAAATAGATTTAAAAGCCGGTGTTGTAAAAAATTTAACTCAAAATACAAAAATTAAATTTGCGCCCCTGCCTGATGTAATGATAAAACTTTTACACGACGGCGGATTAATTGAACATCTTAAAAAGCACGGCGATTTTGACCTTGTATAATTATATACAAAAAACAGGAGTATATATGAAAACTAACTCTGTTAAACAAAATTTCAGCGGACTGAATTTTCAACTTAAGCCGGAAACACTGGAACATATTTCTAAATCAACAAAACTGACAAAAAATGAACTTGTAAACGAATCGCTGGAAGATTTATTTATAAAAGCAAATCAAAGAGGTTCTTTAAAAAAGCAAAAAACAATAAAAAAATATATAGCAAATTTGTATAAAAAATTCGGAGAAAGATTCGGACTGCTTGAAAAAGAACATTTGTTTTATACACATACCGATTAAAAAATACAAATTTTTAAATTTATTCAAAATCACTATAAATGCATGATGACTGAGTTTTGTGTATAAGCTACTCTTAACTTAATGAAAAACAGATTCTTTCATAAAATTATAAGTGTGGTTTTGTTAATAATATTGTGTGAGTTTTCTAATTACGGTTTCACGCAGGAATTATCCGTACCCGAAATAAAATACTGCAACGACAAACAAAATGTTTATGAAACAAACTGTACATATCTTCAAAAGAATATTGACTCTCAAGCCACCGATGAAGTTATGCAAGATAATGTAATTTCAGCAGCAATACAAAACAGTATATTTACAACAAGAAATATTGCTTATTTTTGTTTTCTACCGTTATCGATAATAACAGCTCCGCTTGCCCTTATTGCTGTATGGATTACAATGACTTATGCAATTTACACAAATGACCAACTCAGGGTGTTTAGGGGATAATTTTTACGTTTAGAAATAAAATGATATAATGAATTTAATCTGAAGGAGCTTTTATGAAATTTGCAACCGAATATTTATGGTTTAACACACAAAAACACAGAGAATATATAAATATTACCGATGAAGTTGAAGAAATTGTTCAAAAAAGCGGTATAAAAGAAGGTATGGTTCTTGTTTCCGCAATGCATATTACAGCCGGTATATATGTAAACGATGCAGAAAACGGACTGATAGCTGATATTGACAAATGGCTGGAAGAACTTGCACCGTTTGATATAAATTACAACCATCACAGAACAGGAGAAACAAACGGTGACAGCCATCTAAAAAGCCTTTTAATCGGTCACGAAATTATTGTTCCCGTAACTGACGGGCATCTGGATTTCGGTCCCTGGCAGCAAATTTACTATGCGGAGTTTGACGGTCAAAGAAGAAAACGTGTAATTGTAAAAGTAATGGGTGAATAAATTGAAATCTGATAAAAATTTGTCAAAATTATTAATATCACTGGTTTTGATGTCTACATTTTCGCTGACAGCCATTGCTGCTAAATATAAAGTCAATACTAAAGGCAGTGTTACATCACCGTCAGGGACAAAGCAGCAAAGCAGCGTTTTAAATACTCAGAAAAATTTTTACAATAATTACGCTTCACAGGAATATGTTCAATCAAAGCAGGTGCTGGTTAATTACACCCCGACTATTGATATTGTAATGGACTATTCCGGCAGTATGCTGCACTGGATACACGAAGCACAAAAATCAATGTCTGCAATAGTTTCACAGCTTCCAGACAGTACCAAAATAGGTTTCAGAGTATTCGGTCACGACGGAGGCGGAAATTCGTATTCACCTATTATCAGCAAAATTAAAAATATTACCAAAAAATCTGACGGCAGCTACAAAGTTACAACCGAAAACCAGAGCTATCTCGGTAACACAACCGGAAGCTGCAGTTCAACGAAACAGATAGTAAAAGTTGCTCATAATGATTCTTTAACTCTGTTAAACGGAATGACGTCCGTTGGTATAGGCGGTTCCACACCTTTGACGCTTGCTTTAAAGCTGGCTGTAGATAATGATTTTGCCGGCTTAGACACAAAATCATCAAAAAAAATAATACTGATAACAGACGGTGGAGAGAACTGCGGCGGTAATCCGTGTGCTTACGCTCAGGAGCTTGTTAAACAGAGAAAAGATATTACTGTTGATGTTGTACTGGTTTCATCATATTCTTCATCATTAAAATGTGTAGCTGATGTTACAGGCGGAAAACTGTACACCCCGAGTGACGTTTCAAGCTTTACAACATCAATATACAATTCAATGAAAAATGCGACAAAAGCTGTGCCTCAGCAGCCGCAAACTCAAACACAAAGCCAGCCTCAGCAACAACAGTATGAATATGTTGATGATTAATTCAAATCCACCTCAAAATTACCGCCGTACATTGTAACGGAAAGTTTCAGGATTTCGTTTTTATATCCGGAAGGCGGCGGATTGTATGCAGGAGTTTGCATTACACCGTTGTAAACAGCATCATTAAGGCTGTCATTAGTAGATTGTTTTGCAAACGCACGGCTGACGAGTTGTCCTGAAGACGAAATTTTAAAAGTAATAACACAGGAGCCGTCCCCGACAATTGTACCGAAATTGATATTTGATACTATCTTATTGCGCAAGGCTATTTTGTAATTTAACAATGCCTGCTTTTGAGCTGCAGTGTTTGTACGTGTCTGTTTTTGTGTGCTTTGCTGTGCCGGTTGAAATACTGTAGTAGTTGCTGCCGTTGTCGTTGTCTTTTTAGGTGCAGTATTTTGTTTTTGCACTGTTTGTTTTTTTACCGTTTTTTGAGAAGTCTGTGTTGTTTTTTTAGGAGTTGCCTGGGGTGTCGCTTTTTTAGGCGGAGTATAAGAGCTGCTGCTTGTCGTTTTTCTTGCAGGTTGAGTTTTCGGTACCGATGAAGTAACAGGTGCCGGTGTGTATGATGATGTATGTGCAGTTTGAGGTGTCTTTGCCTCACGGTTGAAAAGCGAGGTAATAGCTTTTTCTACGCTCTGCACAGACTGATTTACAGGTTCGGTTTTTTGCTTTGCGGGTGCAGAGGTTGAAGCCGCCGGTTTGTTTGCAATCCACAGCTCATCAATAGACGGAATATTCCTGTTAACTTTTTTAGTAACTGATTGCTGTGATTTTTCTGCCTCTGCTGTTTTATCTTTATTTTTGTCAGAAGAATTTACGGGGAAAAAAAGTATTATTGCTGAAATTATAATACAAACCAGCAAAAAAGTTATCGAAGGCAAATCCAATCTGCGTCTGTAATCGGAAGTTTTTTGTGCTGTGTATTGAGGTTCATACTCATTATTTTTTTTATCATATTGATTTTGTACGATGCTTTGCAGCTGCTCCTGCGTTTCGATAACGTCAAAGGAATCATTGCCGCAGTCGCAATATTCTCGCAGTTCATTGTATTCCTGCCCGCATTCCGTACATTTATATTTATACATTATCAATTCCTTATTTTTTCTACATCTTTAAAGTCAGACGGAGTACTGTAGGTAGTTTTGTCAGAGATTCTCCAGGCACCTGAAACTGTGGTTGTTACACGGTTAGAACCGGCAGGAAAATTCATAAAATCACGTCCCTGATAACTTCTTATAACCGGTGCAATATACTGTATTGCGTAGGGTGTATAAGCAGTATCAGTAGACCACGTACTGATATTGGAAATCTTTCCGTATTTATCGACATCAAATGAAAATTTAAAAACCGTACCCTGCTTAACAAGCGGAAGTTTTACGTCTGTCATGATTCTGTTTTGCAAATCAGAACGCCATTTATTCCACAATACAAGTTCTTCCTGTTCTTCTTTTGCAATTTGTGCAGCAGTTTTAACAGGCTGCTGCGGCTTCGGTTTCACTGTCTGCTGTTTTACTGGCTCAGGTTTAGGAGTCGGTTTTGCAGCAGGTTTTGAAACGGATTTTTGTGCAGGTTGGGTTGTCGTAGCAGCAGGCTGCGGTGCCAGTTTGGAAACAACAGGCTTTTGTACGGTTTTTGACTTTGCTGCAGATGTTACCGTTCTTACAGACTGTTGAGTCTGCACATTTAACGGTGTTTGTACAATTTTAGCCGTCTGATGTGTTATTGTTTCCTGGTGGGTAATTATATTTTGACTTGCTGCAGGTTTTGCTTTTACTGTGTTAATTTGTGTCGGAATTACTTCTGTTTTAACCGTGTCATTTTCCTGCATAACTATTTTTAAACCCGAGTCATACATAAAAATACTATTGTGCATTTTAGGAGTAACAACCGCCATAAACACGGTTGAAACAACAAGTATTACTGCCAGAATCGTAAAAAATGCTCTATACAAAATAATGCCACCCGTTCTTTATTTTAATCAGTATCACCGTCATATTTTGATAAAACTTCAGCACATGCATAAGTTTCAAACTTGGTCTGACTGAGCATAAAAGTTTCTGCAATCAAAAGAGCAGTAGGTACAAGTGCCGCAACGCAGCTTAGCAAAATACCGTTTAAATCAGCCCCTATCTCCTGCATAAAATATGAAATATTCATGGAAAATTCAATAAAAATAATGCATAACCCGATAATAAAAGACCTTCTCATATCTGTGTCGAGTTTATGTACCCCCTGCAGACCGAAAATATCAGTCCCGTGCTGCATATAATTGCTAAAGCCGTCATTTTTTAAGACATTTGATGCCTGAATTTTTTTATTTATCAAAAATCCGTTTACAAAAGAGAAAAAGGCAAAAATTATCAAAAATGTTGCAAGCACTAAAAATACAGGACTGAATCTTAACCCTGATATCCTTACCCAGCCTGCTGCATCAGGAAAACAAGCGGCGAGCGTATTAGATACCCCGTAAGCAAGAAAAGGTGCTGTTAAAATTCCGAGGATTATTTCACCTGTTGATTTCAATTGCAGAGAAAACAGCTTGTCTTTTATATTTCTAATTTTCCCGGCACTTAAATTATTCACAAACCTTTCAATCCAACTGCGATAAACCTGCATTACGTGTTCAAAATCTTCACGGTATTCGTATTTATTAAGCTGTTTTGAAAGCTCGACGCTGTCACTTTTAAAATACCCGCAGGCGAGTGCAAGAATTACGCACATTGCCGTAAAAAACAGCGACATTGCTATTGAAAAAAACTGCATCGACCCCGGCGCAATATAATATAAAACGTTTATTATATAAACACCAGCATAAAACAACGAGGAAGTAACGAGAAGCGTTTTTTCGGAAATACTGCCGGCTGAATCTGACCTGTGCAAACGGTTTTGCAAAAGCAGATACATCCCCTGTTTCATCACAATTGCAATACCGTAGAGAATAACGGTAAACATAATTAAAAATTTCATATTAACCGGCATTTGTATCATATTTCCTGCTTCTTTCAGAGGCAGCCCGCAAAAATAATTGGAAACCCCGAAAGAAAGCACAAGAGTAGCAACAAAAAGCCCTATGTGAAGAAAAATTCCGGCTTTTGAATTCATTGATATTTTATGTTTTAAATCGTTTATGGAAAAAGATATCTGTTTTATTATTGCAACACGTGCTTTTTCTATTTCTGTTTTTTGTTTTTCCAACTGTGCAATTGCACTGTTAATAACAGGTTTGTGCTCCGGAGTATTGCCTGTTTTATCACCGGGAACAACTGATTGCCTGTGACTTGGACTTGGATTTTGATTCTGATTTTGCACTGCAGTTTTTGTATTTTCGCCTACAGCAACAATTTTTATTGTGATAAATTCGTCAGAATCCTTCACCATAATTTTACACATTTTGTCTATTTCAAGACGCTGCGGCAAGGGTTGACCTTTAAACAGCAGATTAGTGCAGTTAAATTTGTTAAAAAGTACGTATTTTGATATATTTTCATCGTATTCAAGCGTTAATAAAAAATCAAACGGAACATCTACCAGACAATCATAACCTTTTTTAGAGGAAATATTCACAACTTTTCTGTTTTCAAAAGTAAAGCCGGAATTTTTTGTTGTTACGGTAAAAGTCATATTATTCTCCTATCTTCCGATTGCGTCCAAAAGCTTTCTCTGTGATTTTGAAACGGTCTGTTGGTTTGCCACAATCAATTTGCTCTCGCCGAGAACAGGTGTAAGCTTAGTTTTTACAAGATCTAATTTCTGAGGATGTGCATATACAAACATCATCGAAATTTCGGGTATGTATTTCTTTATTTTTTTAACATTCTCGGGAAGTGTATCCCAGTCAATTTGTTTTGATATATCACCTTCGTTTTCAAGATCGCCTATAACAACAATTGAAGGTATATAGCCTTCTTTTTTCATATTCAAAGCGTGTTCAAAAGCTTTTTTTATTGCTTCGCCATAAGCCGTACCGTATTCTTTGCTGTCATACTGCGTAAATTCTTTCAAGGTCTTATTTATTGTAGAATTATTCATAGGTGAGCCTTCATATATAAGGTAAGAAGACTCGGACACCCTAAGAATTTTTATACTGTCCTCAGGATCAAGCACAGTACATACCGACTTTAAATAAGTAATTTCTTCCTCAAGATTAGCCTGATTTGATGCAGATGAATCCACAACAAAAATAACTGCAGCAGGATGAAATTCATCAATCTTTATATTGGAAAGCCCTATGCACAAAAGTTTAAAAACGATTGAGCAAACAAGTATTAAAATTCCTAAAGTAAAATACCTTTTATCCATCTGAATTTCCTGTTTTTAATGGCTTAAAACAACGCTGACATCTTTATCCAGAACAATTTCTATATCCGTGTATGCAGGAATTTCGGCATCAACACCTTTTTGTGCAACTCCGCTGACTAAAGCCCCGCCGCCGCTTATGCTGGCACCTATTATTGCACCTTTTGCCAGATCGGAAGAATCACCGGTTAAAGCAGCAAAGGCTAACCCGATAAGTGCACCCACTGCAGCCAGTGCCACAGTAGAAACCAGAACTTGTTTTACTTTACCGTCATTTGATACGTTAAATTCAACCTTCTCCGTTGAAATATCAAGCATTTTACCGTCAGGAGTATGTATCTTATTAAACACAAAATCTACAGAACCATTACGTGACCCGTGTTTTGCTGAGCTTGCTTTTACTACACTGCCGGTGAGAACACTTCCTGCCGGAGCAACTGTATAATCTTTATATTTCCAATCTTCTTTCAATACTGCGTTAACAACATCGCCCTCGGCTGCTGTTGCAGTATTGATTGCATTTTGAAGATACACTTTTAAATTTTCACCTTTACCTATTTTTCCTGCAAAACCTTGTAAGGTTGTAGGTTTTACCTTTTGTTGAGTTACTGCTGAGCTTGGTTGCTGCTGTTTCGGTTCTTCAAAAGAATAAACTTTTTTTGTGCCCGTATTGTAGCGATATACAATATCCGCAAAATTTGACAACAACATCGGGTCAGTTGACTGTTCGTATTCTATGTCATTCTTTTTAAAAGCCTTTATTATTTTTTTATTTAGTTTTTTATTTTTGTCATTGGATTCGTAATAGTAAAAAAGATTTTTACCGCTGGGTTGAAAAACAATTATTGCAAAGTTTTCTGCTTTCTTTTTAGATATTGCGTGGAGAGGATTTTCGTTTTTAATTTCAAAATCTCTATCATCTAAAACAGTTTTTACATGTGAAACAACAGTATTTTTATCAACATTTTTTAAATAATACAATTCCTCAAAAGCGTAACAGACATTTGTTGAAAGAAAATACAACATACACAAAAACAGTGCCAAAAACTTTTTCATCAGCTAACTATCTCCATTTGCAAGAAACAACTATTTGTAATAGCAAAATTATACTATAAAATGCCTGATAAGCTCAAGAATTACTCTAAAATCCGGTATTTACATTAAGTCAGCAAATTGTTTGACAGGTTTTACGGTTATCAAGATAGAATAATATGGCAGACAAACAAGCAGCGTGATTCTTATGCACCAAAAATGGTCATAATACCTAAAATAAGACTGCCTAAAATATCAAAAAATCCCATCGTTATCCTAAATCCGCAATAGCTGTCCTGCCAAACTTTGCACTTAAATCATCAATATGATGAAGCAAATACATTAAAGGCTCAAGGTCTTTTTCGTTAAGGTCGACAATGGCTCCCCATTCCGCACGACCGTGGTGGGCAGCAATCATTTTTGCAACAGTTTTAAACCCGTGTGCCATGCAGTTGGAAAACCCCCACTGCGAATGTGTAAGCCATTCTTTTGGAAAATTTTCGTCGTATTCAATAAGACCTGATTCCGTATCTATTTTATATTCAAAAATCTTTCCGAAGTCGTGTAAAATACAAGCGGCATAGACATAAGATTTATTAACTTTTTTATAAATCCCGGACATAACGCATTTTGCAAGCTCCAGACACTCATAAGTATGTTCAACAAGCCCGCCTAAATAATTGTGATGCATTAATCTTGCTGCCGGTGCGATTTTAAATTTATCTTCGTATTCAAACAAAAGTTCGGTTACATATTTTTTCAAATCTTCTTCTTCAATTTCATTAGCGTATTCGACAATAGAATCGAAAAGTTTGTTTCTTTCAACTTCGTCCAGACCGATTTTCGCTTCTTTGACAAGTTCTACGCTTGAGATAAGACAGTTGTTGTATTTTTCATTGTAAGAACCGCCAAGTATCTTAATAAGATTGCCTGTTCTAAAAACTTTGCTGTCGTATCTGTTAAGGGTTTCTTCCCATAAAATGCAGTTTAAAAGGGAGTTGTCGGAAAGATTTTTTAATTGCAGTTTCCCCATTTTTGTTCCTGCTTTTGTGTCCCCGATTGAAAATATAACTATTTCATAAGTCTGTGATAAATCCAACATAACTGCCCTTTCAATAAAATATTTTATGATATTCCATTATATTAGCACTAAAAATGTATAAATGTTAAGTTTAATGTTAAATAAATTGTACAATGTAAGCGTTTTATACTACAATTTTATGTAAGTTTTTATATAAGACATGCGGGAGAAAAACTTTGATAAAAAAAGCAATGGTTATGGCAGCAGGTGTCGGCTCTAGACTCGACCCTTTAACACAAAAAATCCCAAAACCGCTTGTGCCTGTTTTGAACAGACCTGTAATGGATATACTTTTGCAAAAACTTAAAGACTACGGTATAGAAAAAGTTATTGCAAACACACATTATCTTGCCCGGCAGATACAAAACAGATATTCCCAAAATTCTCCCGTAGATATTGAATTTAATTATATCCATGAAGAAACGCTTTCCGGCACGGCAGGCGGCGTAAAAAAATGTGAATTTTTCTTTGACGATGTTGAAGATTTTCTTGTCGTAAGTGCGGACGGTCTGCACGATGCAGACTTAGAAAAAATTATGCGTTCCCATAAAGAAAGCGGTTGTATTGCAACCATGGCTATTTCTGCAGTAGAACACGAAGAAGTCTGCCACTACGGTGTTGTTGTACCGTCAATTCAACACCTTGTTACGGAATTTCAGGAAAAACCAACGATTTCCGAGGCAAAAAGCAATTACATAAACACAGGTATCTATGTTTTTAACAAACGTATATTTGACTTTATTCCCGCAGGTGAAAAATACGATTTTGCAAAAAACGTGTTCCCGTCTTTGCTTGCAGCAGGTGAAAAAATCAATGTGTACAGAATATACTCATACTGGTCTGATATAGGCACAATCGAACAGTATATTCAATCTAATATTGATGCACTTAACCGAAAAGTTCTAATTAAAAATCCCGATATTATGCGTAAATTTGACTCACTTTATGTAATCGGCAACAACACTGATATCGATACGAGCATAAAGTTCAAAAACAACATCATCATCGGAAATAATTGTAAAATAGGCAAAAATGTATCTTTAGAAAATGTTATTCTATGGGATAACGTGGAAATTGCCGATAATGTAACGTTAAAAAACGTAGTTTGCGCAAACAACACAATAATAAAAAGCTCTGTTACCGGCACCTCAAAATGGGAAATAATAGGTCCTGACAGAGTTATAGAATATTGCAACGTATAAACAAAGATAGAAAGAGCCGGACATGATAATAATAATGGAACCTAAAGCAACGGTTGAACAAATCAATGCAGTAAAACGTTACATGGAGAACAAGGGGTTTAAAATAATTTTAAACCACGGCGATGTTATGACTGTTTTAGCAGCCATAGGTGACAAAAGGCTTATCGAGCCTCAATCCGTTGCGTCGTTTGAAGGTGTCAGAGAGGTCAAACTCATACAAGAGCCTTACAAACTGGCTTCCCGAGAATATAAAGAAGAAGACACCGTTATAGAATTTAAAAACGGTGTTAAAATCGGCGGCTTGGAAAAACCTGTCATGATGGTTGGTCCGTGCTCTGTAGAAAAAGAATTTGACGGGCTTATGCAGATTGCAACCGCAGCAAAGGAAATGGGCTGCGAATTTTTAAGAGGCGGAGCCTTCAAACCGAGAACCTCTCCCTATGATTTTCAGGGTTTAGGAGAAAAAGGGCTTAAATACCTTAAAGAAGCTGCCGAAAAAACCGGCATGCTTGTAGTATCAGAGGTCATGGATACCGTTGATGTAGATATGTTCTGCGATTATGTCGACCTTATCCAAATCGGCGCAAGAAACATGCAAAACTTTAAACTGCTTAAAGCTGTCGGCAAATCAGGCAAACCGGTACTTTTAAAAAGAGGTCCTGCTGCAACTATCCGTGAATTCTTGCTCGCTGCCGAACATATTATGGCAAACGATAACGATAAAGTAATTCTCTGCGAACGTGGCGTTAAGGGGTTTGATTCCACATTTACCCGTAATACGCTTGATGTTGCGGCAATACCTATAATCAAAAAATATTCACACCTGCCGGTTATCGCAGACCCGAGCCATGGCACGGGAAGAAGATATCTTGTTGAGCCTATGAGCAAGGCGGCTCTTGTTGCAGGTGCAAACGGTTTGATGATAGAAATCCATAACGACCCTGACCACGCATCCTCTGATGGTGCACAAAGCCTCAGCCTGCCTCAGTTCAAAGAGATTCAAAGACATTTGAACAAAATGATAGGCAGAATCGACTACGATAACAAGGTACTCAAAGCTTCTTTAAAACAAGAAGTATAAAAAACAAGGGATAGACAATCTATGACAGATGTAGCAGCGCAACCAACCAACCAACCAACCAACCAACCAACCAACCAACCAACC
>CALUSA010000043.1 GCA_944323275.1 Candidatus Gastranaerophilales bacterium | reverse complement strand
TACGCTTATCCCGATGCGCAAATTGATATGCTGGTTGCGCCCGTATCCGGAGAAATTATTGAAAAATGCCCCTATGTAGATAATTTTATCTATTTTGACACAACAAAAAAACATCGCTACGAAAATAAAGAAGGACAGATAAAAAAAACTTTTTGGACTTATGTAAAACAACTGCGAACGGAAAAATACGACAAAGTTTATGTTCTTAAACGTTCTTTTTCAAGTGCATTTCTGGCTTTTGCTGCAGGGATAAAACAGAGAGTCGGTTTTGACACGGAAGGCAGAGGCTTTTTGCTTACAAAAAAAGTCAAATATGAAGAAAACCGTCACGAAACAGATTGTTTTTTAGATGTTTTAAAAGCAGACGGTATTGAAATTAAAGACAATTATCTTGAAAACTGGATTGATGAAGAAGAATCCGCTCAGGTTCGTGAAGTTTTAAACACCCGCATTGCTCCTGAAAATCAGCAGTTGAAAAAAGTCATAGTGCACGCCACAAGCGGCAACCGCAAAAAAGAATGGGACAAACAAAAATGGGCGCAGATTGTAATCTGGCTGTCCAATGAAAAAAATGTGCAGGTACTGTTCAACGGCACAAAAAATGATTCTAAGACGTATGAAGAAATAATGTCTTATGTAAAAGAAGATTTAAAAATTCCGCCGGTTAATCTTTGCGGAAATTTTAACCTTCGTCAGACTCTTGCCTTCACAAAACAGTGCGATTTAATAGCAGGCTGTGACAGCGGAAATTTGCATATTGCAGCTTCTGTCGGTGTACCGGTCGTGGCTGTATTCGGACCGATGAATTCAGTTAAGTGGAAACCTGCAACAGAAAAAACTATTCTTGTAAAAACAGATTTGCCCTGCCAGCCCTGCGGACTGAAAAAGAACCATAAATGTCCGAGGGATTATCAATGTTTGAAGGATATCAGTGTTGATATGGTCAAAAAGGCTTGTGAAGATATATTTAATTTTTCACATCAATAATTTTTTCAAAATTATTAATTGTTATTCCGACAGATTTTTTCTTGTGATTAATTGTTTTGTTTAATCCAAATGTAACTGTACTCAAAAAGCGATATTTAACATATTTATTTTTTAAATTTTTTAAATTAAAAAGTATTTTTAAATCTTTATTGCTGAATTCATTAAACGGTTCATTTGATAAAAATTCTTTTAATGTTTCGATATGTTTGGCATTAACGGGAAACAAGGATAAACCGTAAACAATACTTGCGCAAACAGCTTTTATATAGGTATCTTTTAATTCATCTGCTAAATTTTTCTCTTTTAAAAACGAATAAATTTCTTTGTATGCGATAAAAGACTGGTACGAATAATTTGTTCTTTTGGAAGAAATAGATTCAGAATTCATATATTTATAGGTGCATAATTCTGCATCCGTATGCGTAATTTTATCGGCAGCCGATATTGCTTTTAAAACAAAAGCTATGTCATTTGAACATCGGGTCGTTGAAAATTTTAAATTATTTCTTTTAACAAATTCTGCTTTATATAACTTATTGCAAGTACCGGGATTTGTTACCTGAAAAATATTTTCAGTATCTTTTCTTGAAAAAACATTTGTGCAAGGTAAATATTTATTGTTAACACCTAAATTATGACTTATTTTACCTGATTTTATATCTATTTGTTTAAATTTACATATAACTATATCCGAATCTGTTTCTTTTGCTTTATTATACAAAATTTCAATCATTGTTTTTTCATAAACATCATCAGAATCTATACAAATGAGATATTTTCCCGTTGACACAGCTACGCCGGTGTTGCGTGCGGCACCGGCTCCCTGATTATTTTGAAAAATGTATTTAATCCTGTCATCACTGCCGGTATATTTTTTTATTATCTCTGCCGAATTATCCTGTGAACCGTCATCGACACATATTATTTCTATATCTTGAAATGTTTGGTTTAATAAATTTTGAAACAGTTCATCAAGATATTTTGAAGAATTATATACGGGTACAATTATCGAAACTTCAGGCATAATTATAAAAATTTCTGCTACTTATCACATCTTAATTATAACAATTTTTAGTATTGTAACATATAAAGCACTAACTGTTAATTTAGAAAATTTGAAACTTATATACAACTTTACCACAAATATGCTCGAAATATAGCTGTAATGTCATTTAGACCTTGTTCGGAATCTTACCAATGGTAAGACACTGAAACAAATTCAGGGTGACAATTTTAGCCTTTTTAGTATAAACTGCGATATAAATCTCCCAAATTTTGTTCACATAATAATTTACTCAAAATAAAGGCGGCGAAAAATATATTAATACCTGAAAAATAATTCTTTTAACGTCATTCTTAAACTGTGCCGTAATGATTTTACAGGAATATATTTTGTTAAAAGCTCTGCAAAACGGCTCTTTAAATAAACATTTTCGACATACTTTTTATCAGAAAAAATTAAAGGCTTAAATCCCATTTTTAACAAATCCTTCATCGCTTTATTCATCAAAGTCAGATTATCAGAATTTAAAGAAACAGCGGCTTTATTAGTGCCCAGCTGTACTGCATATTTATTTAAAGACCCCCATAATTCCTGATTTTTAAGCGGATGAGGCGGAACAAAAGTATTAATATTACAAAGCATTTTTACTTTTGCGGATAAAGTCATATCTTCTCCCGCATATTTATACGCCTGCAATTTTTCGGTATCATAAAACATACAATCAAGCCACTCTTTTTTCAAAAACCAGGAATGACCTAAAAAATCCACCTTCACAGATTTTTTGCAAGGAGCACTCCAACCTATTCTTATATAATTTTTAAAAGGGTAATCTTGAGGTTTTTTCATCAAAATTCCGATTGTACCGTATAAACCTTCCTGTTTTTGCATACAATCAAAACAATTTTCCAGCCATTGACTGCCGGGAATTGTATCATCATCAAACAAGCATACGTATTGTGACTTAGACTGTCTTGCAAAATCAAAACGTCCCCATACTCCTATATTAGAGGCGGCTTTTTTTACGTTATCAAACTTTTTATATATTTCCTCAGGCAACATAACCTCATCACCTGAAGCAGGTTTATCCTGAAACAACAAAATTTCTTTAGGCTTAAGTGTTTGATTGTTAATTGCCTTCAACTGAATTTCCAAATTTTCAGGTCTTTTATACAAGGTTAAAACAACACTTACATCAAAATCCGTTATACGGGGATTTGGCATAACACAATTTCTTTTCGCATATTTATTGTCAGGATTTTCATAAGGTCTTGTCTGCTTTTTATGAATATATTTGTCTATAGATGAACCAAAATCAATATAACAGTTATTCGGATTATTTTTGTATAATTCATAAATTATAGGTTCGGACATTGGTCCGGCACTGACAACGTACAACAGATTATTTTTATCGGAAAAATCTTTTTTTATACTCTCAATAAATGCAGGAGCTTCATTTTTCCAGAATTGAAAACAATCGTCAGGAACACTGTAATACTTTAATACATTTAGATTGCCTATTTTAGAATTTTCTCCCCGAAAATTTCCTATTACAACAGCATCTCTGTTTAATTTTTCAAAATTTTCTATAAATTTTTTATAATTTCTATTAACAAATATATTAGCAAATGTTCTGTTTTTGCTTTTTATCCTTGTACTGTACCAATAATAAGCACTTCTGTCACAACAAGGACAAGAAATGCCGTATATAAAATTATCCTCTAGGACATTTAATGTGCTTAAAAGAGCATTGCCAAGTTCAGATACATAATCAGGCGACACCCAGCCTTCCTGCGCTTTTACACTACGACCGGTCATGATTGCACGCTCACCGTCACCATATCTCAGCAATGCAAAATTTTCATTGTTTTTTATTTTTTCCCAAACACGTAAAAATTCATCCTCAAGATAAATCTTAGTCATAAACCTTCCTCACCCTTTTTATATAATTTCATGTATTTAAACATGGAAAACACGAACTGTCAATTCGTGTAATGTAGTTTTATTTTCAACAAAACTTATATGTATGGAAGATATAAAAAAACTTTTCGGAAAAAATTTAAAAGCACTCAGAGAAGAAAAAAAACTTACGCAGGAAAAATTTGCAGAAAAAATTGACATCAGCAGCAGAGCCCTTTCTGCAATAGAATGCGGTAAAAATTTTGTTACAGCCGAAACTATAGCTAAAATATGCACTGCTCTTGAAGTTAGCCCAAAACAGCTGTTTGATTTTGATTTCAATTACAAACCGCAAAAAGAAATAAAAAAAAGATTATTGGAAATGATAGACAGCAATGAATCTCATGTCACCAAAATTTATGAGATTATAAATGCATATTTAAAATAATTTTTAATCCCCCTCAAGATATAACTACTATTTTTTATTATATTTTTATTCTTTTATTATACTTTACGGCAGGTCCAAAATTATATCTATACAGGGCATTTGGCTTTACATTATCTTAAAGTCTTATTTGTTTAAGATAATATTTTCTTAGTTTTATTTAATGCCGGAGCAATTGAGTCGTCTAAAAAAACCGTTTATTTTGAATTCGGATTATGTAAACGGGTATTTTGTATGAAATCAAAAAAATATTTATGTTTATCATTAATTAGTGTAATTCTTTTATCCTCAAGTTCTTTTGGTGCAGATTATACATCAGCAAAATTAAACGAGATAGAAAAATATTTTTACGGCTATACAAACAAAGGCTCAGAAATATCAAGAGTAGCACAGCTTGAAAAAGACCTTTACGGATACGGAAAAAATACAAAAATGTCTTTAAAAAACAGGGTTGATAAAATTTATCAGGACATGAACCTTGGCGGTTCTACAAATTTTCAAACAGCCGCAAATTCTCCTGCACAACAATCTGCAAAAAACAATATCGGTCCCCAAGCTGACACCGGCATAAAATATCCGGTTGTGGATAAATTAGAGCAAAAAGTTTTTAACAAATCTTACGAAAACGATGATATTTATGACCGGCTTTCCAGATTAGAAAAACAGGTGTTTAAAGATAATAAAAATCGCTCTGAGAGTTTGTCTTTAAATGAGCGTGTCGATGTGTTAAGAAACAAACTTCTCGGCGATTCCCAAATAGCCGGGGTTGATATAGATCCGATGCGAGAAGAAATTATTCTGGAAAACGGTCAAAAATATCTTGATGACGTTCCGCAATACAATTATTACAGTTATGAAGGTTCAAAAAATCACATCTCTCAGCCGGCAACGGATTCTTATTTTAATGACGAAACAAACGGGTACTCTCAAAATTACGATTTAGACGTTCTGGAAAAGCAGCTCTTTGGCAAAAGATTTGCACAAGAACCGCCCTCCGAGCGTCTTGCCCGATTAGAGTCAAGCCTGTTCCAGCGTACTTTCTCTGATAACGATGAAGCACGTATTCAACGGCTACTTGCTGTTACGACAGCTCAAAAGACCTCGCAGGAATATGACTCTAACAAGTGGGCACGCAGATTAAATACAGGTATCCAAATCGGCAGTATTTTGCTTATGGTTCTGGCTATGATTTTATAAAACCGCAGCCCCGTCTTTAATCATAAAGGTTAGTAAACGGTGAAAATATTGCATTATACACACCTGAAACAGGCGTCATCATTTTTTGGAAAAATGATTTTTTCTGCTGTTTAGCGCAATTATTGCAAGGCGGCAAAAATGTTCTTTGCTGCGCCGGTGCAACAATATACGATACAGGTGCTGCTGCACCGGTTATATTACCTTTCGGCGTTATGCTGCAAGAGTTAGTTAACTGATTAACAGGACATGCAGCAAAAGTTGTTGTTGCAGCAAAAATCATTGCCGCTGCAGTAAGTACAAATATCTTTTTCATAATGTTTTTCTCCTTTTTATCAGGGAACTCTTTTGTGTTCCCGTATTTTCATTTTTACATTCCTGAAAAAAATTACATTATACTAACAGGCTAAGTAAACTTATATCCTCAGGGGCTGTTTTTTGCCTTCGGATAAATAAAAGCAAAGACGTGAACAGCCGGTGCCTCAACATCTTTGCTTTTTATAAAATTATAAAACCTTAAATATTATTGTACTGTTGTTTTATCCGGCATATTTTCATTTGTGCCGGAATCTTTTTCCCCTGTGCCTATAAAACTTAACAGTGCTTCCATAATACTGTCATACAAATCTGTCACGCCTGTCATAAACTTTGTTATTGGATTACGTACTTCTATTTCTTCCTGCGCAGGTGTTTGATTTTCTTCTGATGTTACTCCGGAATCTTCATCGGTTGACTCTGTTGTAACATCATTGTTAGCAGTACTAACACCATTTTCAGCAAGAGTTTCTTCTAAAAGCTCCTGCACAAATGCTTTTAAGTCTTCAGGACTTGAACCCGGTCCAACACCGTTTACCCCGTTTACCATGACTGCCGCCTTTCTTTATTTAAATACAAATATATAGTCGGCTTTTAAAAAATATATCTTTAGAGTTTTTATTTTCTGTTTTACAATTTGTTACAGTTCTATAGCAAAATAAAATTATTATATGCTTTAATGCACATATAAAATAAAACAAATTCAGGGGAATTTTTATGAAAATAAAAGCCGGCACCAAAACCTACCAACAGATAAAAGAGCAATTTAAACAAAAACTTGCTCAATCAAGACAGGAAACGCAAGAGTACATAAAAGAAACAAATGATTCTTTTACACAAAAGGTAAAAGAAGGTGTTGAAAAAACTACAGACAAAATTGATGAAAAAATAAATGACCCGAAAGTTAAAGAAACTATTCAAAAAGCTGCTGATTGGATGGACTCTAAAATAAATGATGTCAAAGAAAATTTAGGTCCAAAAGTTAAAGAAGCAGCACAAAAAGCATCAGACTGGATGGATTCCAAAATAAACGATGCTAAAGAAAATATTGGACCTAAAGTTAAAGAAACAGCAAAAAAAGCTGCTAACTGGACTGACGAAAAAATAGATGATGCAAAAGACACCTATGAAACCCTGAAACAAAAATATACCCAAATTACAATGGAACCGCCCAAACTCGAGGTACTGGGGAAAAAGGTTCTTGAACTCAAAAAAAAGGTCTTATACAACTCGGCTTTTATAAGTGCTTTAAAACAGAAAAACCCTCAGCCTGTCGCATTAATAAACAAATTTGAAAAAGAGCTGCAAGAACTGGAACAACAAACTCAACAGGCTATAGAACAATATAATAAGTTTGCAGAAAAACAGACTGCTGTTCAAAAAGCATTTGACAGGCTGAATAATTTTTAATTTTCCAATTTTGTCTGAGTGGGACCTCGCTTGTAGGAGTGGTACACACTCTGCCGAGTAAATATGCCGGTGGCATATTTATGAGAGGTAGCGAGTGGCACCGAGTCTAGCATTTTACGACTCTGCCGAAGAAACAATTAAGTATTGTTTCTGAGAGGTAGACCCCATGTACTTTCCTCCATTCAAAACTTGACATTTAGTCAACTTTTGAACGGAGTCCTTGGGTGCTGGTGTATAAGATGAGGGTTGAACTTGTTTTATGCACCCAAGAACTCTGCGAGAAAGGTGCCTGTGGCACGTTTCGAGTAGAGGTAGGCTAAGACAGATACGTAGTATCTGCTTGCCGTATAGTTTTTATATCGGGGTCAGTTGACTATATGAAATATAAAATTATATCGAAACCTCCTGCTGTTCTATTGCCGGTTCAGGGATTTGTTTGCAGCTTTTCGCTCCTAGTTCTGTCATCCTTTCGCATTGACGGACAAGGTTGTCACGTCCTGAAAGTTTTATCATAGCTTTATCAAGATTAGAGCGCACATTATTCAAATCTTTTACCATATCGGCAAATTTATCCATCATTTTGCCGGCAAGTGCAGCTATTTCCTGTGCATTTTTATTTTGCCTGTTTACGGTATTAAAACTGCTGATTATTTTTAACGCTGCAAGCAGTGTTGAAGGTGATACAGGCATGATTTTATTTTTCCACGCAAGTTCCCACAGTTCACCATTATCTGCAAACAACAGAGCATAACAGCTTTCTACAGGAATAAACATAAGCACGAATTCAGGCGAATCAAATTGCTCAATCTCAAAATATTCTCTCTTTGATAACCCTGTAATATGTGTTTTTACCGAATCTTTAAACTGTTTAAGCGCAGCCTGCGACTCCTGTTCGGTTTGTGCATTTAGATACAAATCATAAGAAGCGAGCGAGGTTTTTGCATCTATAAAAACAGCTTTATTTTCAGGCAAAAGTATTGTTGCATCAGGTTTTTTAGAGCCAAAACCTGCTTGCAGCAAATATTCTTCATCCTTTCGCAAGCCAGAAAGCTCCAGCACCCTTGTTAGAATAAGCTCACCCCATTTGCCCTGTTTCACATTATCACCTTTAAGAGCAGCAGCAAGAGTGTTTGTATCACAGGAAATTTTGGCACCTGTTTGGATTACGTCTTTTATAAGCACGTCTAACTGAGCAAACTGCCGGTTATTATAAGTTGATTGGTTTTTAAGTTCTTCAAATTTTTCTTTAAAAGGTTCAAGAATTTCGTTAATACGTTCTTTCGACATATTGGAAAAATCCTGCGTAGTTTCTTTAAAAATTCTGTTGGAAAGATTTTCAAACTGCAGCTGCATTTTTTCGTAAATGTCATTGTAGGTTTTATGTACCGATTCAGTTTGACTTTTTTGAATATTTTTTAAAATAAAAAATGTCGTTAAAGCTCCGATAACAAGACCTGATAAAAATACTGCCATTGCAGCGATTATATTCATATATACCCCCGTCTGATTTAATATAACAAAATTTTATCACAACATTGTAACGCATTTGTGTTTTATAAAAAAAGAAATATAATATTTAGTATATTTCATATATTCTCGGGAGAACTTAAATTGGAAAACAAACGCTGGTATGATAAACATAAAGAAACTAAAAGAGCTTTGGATATGCTCAAAACACTTTCACCGGAATTAAGAAAAAAACTGTCAAATGACATAATCAACGTAGCCGGAGCAATAAAAACCGTCCACAGAGAAAACAATACCGCACCGCTAAGCATAGGTTTGGAAAGAGTTTTAGGGCTTTATCAGGCAAATCGTGGCAGACGCTGGTATGACAAACAACAAGATTTGTCAGTTGCCATTAAAACGGTATCAACATTGCCTGAAAGCGATTATGTAAACATAATGGAAGGCATTTGCATGTCTTTAAAGTAGGTCTGCCATGAAAAACTTAAAGACGGATTTTAGCCGGAACGAACTGATATGGGGCAGCAAAAAACAGGCTTTGTTAAAAGACAAAAATGTATTTGTCTTCGGCTTGGGCGGTGTAGGAGGCTTTGCACTTGAAGCTCTTGCAAGAAGCGGTGTTGAAAATTTTACTATAGTTGATTTTGATGAAGTATCTCCAACAAACATAAACCGTCAAATTATCGCTCTTAATTCAACCATAGGAGTAAAAAAAACAGAATTATTTAAAAAACGCCTGTCTGACATAAATCCAAATATAAAAACAGAATGTATTTGTGATTTTTACAGTGAACAAAACAGAGATAAAATTTTTAAGACAAAGCCTGATTATGTCATAGATGCAATAGACACCTTGCGTTCAAAAGTGGATTTACTTGTTTATTGCAAAAGCAGCAATATCCCTGTTATTACTTCAATGGGAGCAGGCAACAGACTTGACCCTACACAACTTTATATTACAGATATCAAAGATATTGAAAACAAAAAATGCACATTCACAAAAAATGTACTCTACCGGCTTAAAAAGAACGGAATCGAAACAGGAATAACAGCCGTCTGCAGTAAAGAGCCGCCAAATGTTCTCGAAAAAATTTCTGTTGTTGAAAATATTGAAACCCTAAATGGTGAAAAAATTGAATTTACAAAGATAACCCCCGGTTCAACTCCGTTTGTTCCAGCCGTTGCCGGTTATTATATGGCTTATCATGTAATTAAAGAATTATTAAAATAAACAATGCTATGCTGACTATTTGCACAAAAAACCTTTAACAATTCTTGCCAAAACTCACAGGAAAACCCTCTTAAAATTGTATTGTGTCATGTTGCAATTTTTAAAATTTTTGGTCATCATGATGAATGTGTACAGGAATACCGCTTATGTTCAACAAAAAAAAACAAAAACAAGAACCGCTCAGACTTAACAAATTTATAGCCTCTACAGGCTTTTGTTCAAGGCGCAAAGCTGATGAACTTATTGAGCAGGGGCTTGTCAAAGTTAACGGCAAAACAGTAACTGAGATGGGATTTCTCGTTACAAACAGCGACAAGGTTTTTGTAAAAAATCAGTTATTAAAAAAATCTGCGCCTGTTTATATAAAATACTACAAACCTGCGGGTTATATCACGACAATGAGTGATGAAAAAGGCAGAAAAACCATCTATGACCTGCTTCCTGAAGAAGTAAAAGACTTAAAACCGGTCGGTCGCCTTGACAAAGATTCTACAGGGCTGCTGATACTCACAAATGATGGTGATTTCATAAACAAAATGACTCACCCTGCTGTAAAAATCCCGAAAATTTACAGAGTTTCCGCAGAAGGAAAGATGAACAGCCAGCACCTTTTACAAATGGCAAAAGGCATTGAAATTGAAAAAGGGAAAATGGCGTACGCTGATGCGATGATTCTGGATTACGAAGGTAAAAATACAGTACTGCAAATAACTCTTTATCAGGGAATGAACAGGCAAATAAGAAAAATGCTGGACTCATTAGGCTTTCCCGTTATATCATTAAAAAGAATATCGCACGGAACCATAAATATTTACGGACTGAAAAAAGGTCAGTTTAAATATATAAAACCCCGTGAAATTTCAGATTTAATGAAATATATTCAAAAGCTTGAAAAACAACAGGTGAAGGAAAAATAGCCTTATGCAGGTTTTTGTAACAGGAACGGATACAGATGTAGGAAAAACGGTTGTAACAGCTGGATTGGCTGCCGTAATGCAGTCGCTCGGGTACAAATCCGGAGTTTATAAGCCTTTTCAAAGCGGTGCAGAGGTAAAAAACGGTTTTCTTGTTGCGCCTGACCTTGCTTATGTGAAACAGTTCGATTTTTATATCGAAACCCTCTGCTCTTATCTTCTTAAAGCCCCGACAGCACCTTACATTGCTGCGGAACTTGACGGTATAGAAATTGATATGGACACAATAAAACAGGAATATAATTCCATAAAAAACAATTGTGACATACTTATGGTAGAGGGTGCAGGCGGATTGATGGTGCCGGTCACAAAAGAAATTTTAATGATTGACGTTGCCAAAATGCTCGATATACCGCTCTTGATAGTAGCACGCCCCGACCTTGGCACGATTAACCACACTCTATTGACGATTAATGCAGCAAAACAAGCCGGTATTGATGTTGCCGGTGTAATAATAAACAGATATCCACGTGGAACAAATGATATCGCAATAAAGACCGCACCCAAACTTATTGAAGAATACTCTGATACAAATATCCTCGGGATAATTCCTGATATTGCCGACTTTAAAAACGCAAAACCAGGTTCGCTTATCAATATATTTATTAACAGCCTTGATATTGAGGGAATTTTCAGAATAAAAATTCCTAAACTTAATTTGTCATTGTAATAGTTTTAAAAAGAAGGTAAAAGAAAAACCGCCTTGAGTTCAAAGCGGCTTAATAAGTGTTCTTTTCCCCTGTTAATATCTGGTTTAAGCTTCAGGTTGAGCTTCTTCAGCTGCAGGTGCTTCGGCTTCCTGTGCGGCTGCTTCTGCTGCTGCAGCTTCTGCCTGAGCTTTTGCTTCTTTTTCTGCTTCCAATTTAGCTAATGCTTTTTTAGAAAGTTTCTTTTCTGTTTTTTGCTTGTAGTTTAAAGTGCCGTCTTCATTGCAGTTGTTAATAAGATATTGAACTGTTTCTGACGGTTTTGCACCTTTAGAAATCCATTCCAAAGCAGTAGCTTTATCTAATTTCATTTCTTTTGTTTTAGGATTGTAGTGACCTAATTCGCAAATAGGTCTGCCTTCTCTTTTTTGTAAGTCGTTTATAACAACAATTCTGAAAGTCGGGTTCTTTTTATATCCGAGTCTTTTTAATCTGATTTTAACCATTTTTGGCTTATTCTCCTGTTTTTTATCTGTAAATCCCTACCCTCAGGCAGTCTTTCAGCCATAAGACTCTTTGCGAGAGGATTGTTCCCTCGGGTTGCGGTTAATTTAATCAAAGCACAAGCATATTTGAGAATCAATACAAACTTTTAATTGTTTTTATATTTCATTGTTTAAAAAAAATTTAATATGACACAGACATATCTTTTATTTTTCTGCATTTCGACCGTACATACTGATTTTTAGCGGTATAGAATCGTTTTTTTCACCACTCAAAATTACATAATTTCCACCCATTATATTAACTTTTGTAACAAATTATTGTTTTTTTGAAATTAACACATTTAAAAAGACTTTATATATATGTGATTCATGCAGTATAATAAAGGGTAGGATGGTTAATTATGAGTGTACCGTATCCAGACAATTTAGGCTATTTTATGTTGAAATTAGTAGAAAATCAAGTCAAGAAAACTTTAAATAATGCAGACGAGATAATGGACGCAATCCGCTCGGCACGACGTGAGATAAAAGAGCGTATTGAATTTCTCGAATCTCAATTGTCTAATGATAACATTGAGGCAGAAAGAGAAATTGCTGTTCTTATCCGTCAGGATCAGTATTTTGAAAACCTTGAAGGTAAACAAAAATCTGAGCTTAATGCTATTTTCTTTGCGGGCAGAAAACTGAACGACAACTGTATTTATCCGGATGTCTTACAGTGGTATCAGCCCCCGTCTGATGAATAATTAGCATTATACATATTTTTTAAGAGGCAGATAAAATGTCGGAGTTATACTCCGGCATTTTTCTGCTTTTTGTGTCTAAAACCTCAGGGGCGATAGGGAGCGTAGCAAATCCCTATGCAGCCAATTCTGCTTTCGCCCTTGTTCGGTTTTAGTTATCTGAAAATATGCATTTTCAGCTGATTAAGTTTATCTTGAAAAAGCTTCTACCAGTTCTTTCCATAATCCCTGATGTTCAAAACATCCCGGTGGAACAATTACAGATGAACCACGGACAAAAGTCGGGTTACCATAGTCCATATAATGGTGCCCAGCACCATCTCCGATTTCTTTCCAATCAACTTCAAAATCATTGTAATATTTTAGTTTTCCGTCCGGAATATTATATAATTTTTTTAAATCATCTGCTGTTATGTCTTTTAGTATGTTGATTTGAACATAACCTGATTTTTTGTTTATAGTCAACCGGGCTACCTGATCTTTATGATCTTTGTCAGTAGCATTAGTCAACTCTATTTTTTCACGTGAATAACCTGCATTTGCTTCACGTTCTTCTTTAGTAAACTCGAGTTCCGAAAGTTTACCGTTTGTATAATTATCACTGAATTCCGGTTCCGGATATGGAATAATAAGATCCGTTCCCGCAATAATATTGGTTCCTTTTAAATTATTTGCTGCTTGAATAGCTGCAACGCTGACACCGTATTCTTCCGCAATTTGGCTCAGTGTTTGACCTTTTTGAACGGTTATTGTATCACCGCTGATTCCTTCGTTTGGCATAAATGTTTCTCCTCAAAAAATAATATTCCTCTGTATATGAAAAAAAATTTTGTTTATAAAAATTGCCTTATTTTTTAATTTTGTTAAGAATTAGTTTACATTTCATAATAAACTAACAAAAAATACTCTGTTGTTTTTTTAGTTATATGGTATAATAAGGCAATAAAATTGTGTGTAAAACTGCAGCCATAAAATGTATTGAAACAGGGAGGTCGCAAAAATGGCAGACAAATCTGCATCTCAACAGACAACAGGCTTTGAAAAGCTTGAAAAATCAGAACTAAAGCGCATAGAAATTTCACAGCTTCCAAAAGAAATACCTGATTTTAAAAATACATTTGAATCTAAAGATTCAATAATAAAAAAATGGCTTACGGACTGGATTGTGTCAGGCATAAAAAAAGGCGGTATCGAGCCGAATTCACTTCTGCCCAAAAAACAGGAGCTTGCATACTATCTCGGTGTAAGTGTCGGGACAGTACAAAATGCAGTAAGATGCGTTGAAGACGCAGGTTTTTTAGAATCAAAACAACGAATCGGCACCATTATAAAAGATACAAACACCTCTAATCCAATTATACGCAAAGCATCTTCCAAAAGAGAAAAAGTCATTACCCAGATAAAAAAATATATCGTGGAAAATAATCTTCAATGCGGTGATTCTTTGCCATCAGCACGTTTTCTTTCCGCTGAAATAGGCAACTCTACCAACACAATAAGACTTGCTCTCGATTATCTTGCTTCACAGGGGATTATCGAAGCCAAGGCATTTCGTTCAAATGAGTCAAACTGGGTGTTGAAAAAAATTCCGGAATTTTCTGAAAACGAAAAAAAACTCTTAAAATCAGAAAAAGAAGAAATTTCTGCAGATACTCTTGTTTTTAAAGTAAAAAGAGAAATTAAAGAATACATAAAAAATAATTATAAAATAGGCGACAGACTCCCCGCACATCAGGAATTATCCGAGATTCTTAAAGTCAGCATAAAAACCGTCCATGATGCAATAAAAACACTTATTGACGAAGGATATTTGCTTGCAAGACGGGGCAGATACGGCACAACAATAATAAAAATACCGGATTCAACATCTCCTAACCTGCTGCAGCCGCTAAACGAAACCTCTATTTTTGCCTCAGCTGCAGAGGCTGCTTTTTACAGCTATCAAAAAATAGAAAATGAAATTAAAAAGTTTATTGCCGCCAATTATGAAATTGGAGCAAAACTGCCTTCTATGGAGGATTTGTCAAAACAGTTTGATGTTTCTTCAAACACTATACGCAAAGCATTGCAAAATCTAGCAAAACAAGGGATTGTAAATTTTTCCAGAGGCAGATACGGAGGGACTTTTGTTGTTGACCTGCCGGAAGATGACACGGAAGAATCCTTCCGCTGGCTTGCTGTAAGCCCTGATTATACAATTTCTTACGATAACGAAAATTAAATTAAAAAATTGTGAGAGCTGTTTTTTATGACACCTATTTCACCCGTATATGCCAATATATCGTCAGTTGTATCTAAATATAGCTGGAAAACGCCTAAAAGCCTGCAAAAGCCTAAAGAAATCGACTTTCAAAAAGATATGCCGTGGGTTAGGGACAATGTTTTGACGACAGCGTTATCGGAAATTAACGATTTAACATTTTCGACTGACGACATCAGGTATATGGAAGGCATAGGAATACATTTGCCGTTTAAATCAGGCAAAGAATGCGTTGATTTCATTGAAAAAGAAAACATAAGACTTTATTTTGCCAAACCTTATGAAAAAGGAGTCCATGCACAGTACAGCTTTGATAAAAACGCAATCATGATTAATAAAAAATATCAAAATACCAAAGATTTTGCAGTTATGCTGGCAATCGGCGAAGCTATTTTGCACGAAGCAGGTCACGCCAAAGACAAAGACGGTCAAAGTTCTATCCAGGAGGAGTTAAACTTTCTGGGGATGAATGCCGTCGCACATCGTGCTTTTATAAGAAAGTACGGAAAAGTTTTTTCTAATTCAACTGCACCTATTGTGGCTGACGGAGTCAGTATATACGAAAAATTGTTTTTTGACCCTGATCCGGACAAAAGACGGCTTATAGCCCGTATGAAAGAAAAATACGGCGACCTGCCCTCAGGCGACAGATTACACCCGCCTGGAAAAATTGCAAGAGCCGTTCTGCAATAATTGTTATCAGTACACTAATTGTTAAGATGTGTAACGATACAAAACTTAAAATCAGCTGTATTTTTAGCAAAAATTTACCTTTACAACTTTTACATTTATAGCAAATTTAATGACAAAGCATACCAAAGTGTGCTATAATAAATTTCATAGGTCTAGGTTTGATTTATATATACGTGTGTTTATTTAATCCCAAAAATCCAAAAGGAGGCTAACCATGTCCACAAAAACTGCATCAAAGGAAGAAAAAAAGGTTAAATCCAAATTTAATGATGAATTTGAAACCTATCTGAAAAGACAATGCTTGAAAACAACCTTCAACGGTCTTGAGCTTGAAACTTTCAGCTGGTACAAAAAAATGTTAGGTTTAGTATAACCTCATTTTTAAATACCAATATATAGATAAAGAGGGCAAACCCCTCTTTTTTCATATTCAAACGAATTGTGCAACAAAGCCTGTTGTTTTAACAGGCAATGTAACAAAAATTAATAATACCGGCTGATTTTGTATTTTAACGGTTGATTTTTCGTTTTGTTTTAAATAATATAAATTTTACGAACCGCAGACAATGAGCGGGGCAGCAAAAACACAACAGCCCCTCAAAACACAAGCTCATCGAGGTCATAATTTCAATAATAATTAGCCTTTTAACAATGGTAATTTATAGTTGATGTAATGATTTTGCGGTTTTACGTGAAATCATTTTTTAGTATGAAATGATTTGGGTCGACACAATACAAAATCAAAATAAAGGAGCAAACCATGGCAACAAAAGCCTTTAAAGAACAAAAAATTGCACATATCAAAGACCATGCGCAAAGGGCTAAAGTAGCTATTGTAACTAACTACAAAGGTCTTTCGGTAGAAGAAATCACTCTTTTAAGACGTGAACTGCAAAAAGCAGGTGCCGATTATACAGTTACAAAAAATACCTTAGCCAAAATAGCTATGAAAGGTACTGATTTTGAAGTACTTTCAGATTCTATGAAAGAATCAACAGCTATCGCTTTCGGTTTTGATGACGAAGTTTCTGCAGCAAAAGTGCTTGCAAAATTCATCAAAGAAAAGAAAAAAGCAGAAGTTATCTGCGGTGCTTTAGACGGTCAATTGCTTGA
>CALUSA010000042.1 GCA_944323275.1 Candidatus Gastranaerophilales bacterium | reverse complement strand
TCCTGCTGTCAGGTATGATGATATCAGCACCATTATCAAGGATACGTAATACATTCGCTCTCTCCGGTTTGTTCTTTTTTGTAAAATTATATACTAAATAGGAAAAATTTTTATACACCCGGGGAATTTGAAAATTATGCACAGTTTAATATTATAAACCTGTGCATATTCCACTCTCACTCGTAAACTGTTTACATTAAAGCCGCCGGTTTAATCAATATTCCGGCGTTTTTTTAGTTTGAAATATCAATATAGAGTCTTTCATCATTTATTAATTTATCAAGATTCAAGATATTATAAACTTTGTTATCAATAAAAGCTTCGGCATTAATAAACAAATTATCAAGGCTCATATCATTTTTAGGCTCTATATTTTCTTTGGAAATGTTTATTATATTATTTATTTCATCGACATACAGAGCCATTTTTAACTCTGTAGAATCTATTACAATTGCTTTACCGTCAAGTTGAGTGCTTTCATTTTTTTTAGACTTTTCCGGACGATTGTCCAGACCTATAAGTTTTTTCAAGTCAATAACACTGTAAAAACTCCCCTTAAGATTTATTATGCCTTTTACAAACTCCGGAGCATAAGGAATTTTTGTGACAGGATAGCTTTTCATATTAATAAGCTCTTTAACATACAACGAATAAATACAGTAAGAATGAGAAGCAATGGTAAAAATGACGTACTGGTCTTTACCATAAACATTTGTATCCAAATTCATACTGGGAATCTGTGCTATTTCGTTTTTACGTTTGTTTAAAATACACACTGATTCCTCATCATCAGGGAACAAAGCTGCATAATTTGTTGAAGCGGCATTAAAATCAGCCTTTTTTATAACTTTTTCAAGGCTGAAAATATCTATAATGTTTACAACTTTATCGTCAAGTTTGTAAAAAGTTCTTGTTATGTTATTAAAGTTTTCACCCATTACCCTTTGAACTTTTGAAGGTAATGCGGTAAAAAAGTCGGTAACCTCATCAACAATTATAGCTATTAAAGACTCATCACCCTTTACTATTATAATTTTATTGGTTAGTTCATATTTTTTTTGAGGAAGATCAAAAATTTTTCTTATATCAACGACTTTTATAAATAAATCATTGTAATTTAAAATTCCGACAATATAATCAGGCAGCCTTTGCGGCTCGTTCAACATAGTCAGAGCAGTTACTTCAAGAATATTTTGTGCGTTAAGTGCATAAATATTGTCATCTAACAAAAAACACAAATGCAGATTTTCAGGGTCATTAATTGTCAATAGCGGTGTTTTTGCCGGTAATTTATATTCCATTTTCCTTTTCCGTTTTATATTTTATCCATCGTTCTTATCATCGACATAAAATAAAATTTGTAATAAAATAATTATATTGCATTTTTATGAAAAATAATAGGGAGTTAGATGGATTTATTATGAATAACGGCAATGAATTTAATTATAAACAAAAATCTAATATAAAATTAATAATAGATATAATTTTTCTTTTAATACTTCTGATTTTAATTATTGCCATCTCACTAAAACAGGTATGGACACCTGTTTCAATAACCTCAGTAATATTATTGATTGCAGCTTATGTCGGACAGTATTTGTGGTCAAAAAACTGGCTGTTTAAAGAATTTCAAAATAATATACAAATTAAAGATACAAAAACCTCTGACTCTGCAGAAAAGATACTCGAAGCAACAATAAATCAAAAAAATGAAATATCAAAATATAAACAAACTTTTCTTACTGCCGCTAACAATGTTGAAAAGCTTAAATCTCTGTCTTATGCATTAAAACAAAATTCCAAAGAAATTTTATACAAAGTAAACCAATCCCTAAAAAATGTTGAAATTGAACAGAAACCGGTACAGGCAAATATTGACAAAATGATTGTCCTTAAACAGCGCATACAGATTATTGCGGAATTAATACTGGAATTAAGCGAATACATTCAACAAATCGGTTCAATCATCGGTCTTGTGGAAGATATAGCAGAACAGACAAACATGCTTGCCCTCAACGCAGCTGTAGAAGCAGCAAGAGCCGGAGAACACGGCAAAGGATTTGCTGTAGTAGCAGGCGAAATCAGAAAACTCGCCGACGAATCAAAACAAGCAACCACAAAGATTGCCTCTCTTATCAATGATATTCAGCACACCACCAATTCAACGGTTATGGCAACCGAAGAAGGAAGTAAAGAAATCGAATCAGGCGTAAAGCTTGCAGGTAATATTGAAGAAAACTTTAATGTCTTGAATAATACACTGAATTCGTTAATGAAATTTATTGAAAATGTTTCATTTAATTCCGAAAATCAGGAAAAAATGTCCGGCGATATTGTTAAAGACATAAAAGAAAATGTAAGCGAATTGTCCGAAGTACTCGATTCCTTCAACCGGAATATTGAAAATATTAACGAATTAAAAAATATATAGAAACAAATGGTTAAATAAATGGATTTTTCACCGGAAGAATTTGATGAAATTTTAAATATATTCAGGAGTGAAACTGAAGAAATAGTCCAAAAACTCAATAACAACCTTCTTCAGCTTGAGTCAAATCCGGATAATGATGAGCTTCTTGTGTACCTTTTCAGGGATGCCCACTCACTCAAAGGTGCGGCAAGAATGATAGGTTTTAACAACATACAGAGGCTTGCTCATAAGGCAGAAGATGTTCTCGGACTGGCAAAAGAAAAAAAACTCAAAATTACCCGTGAAATTTCTGACGCACTATACAATGCCATTGATTTAATGTCAGAGCTTATTCAACAATCAGTCAAATTAAAAAAAGAATATTATACAGACGACATACAAAAACAAATTGAAAAAATTGACGCAATTGTAGAAAAAAGTGAAAAACAGCAATCACAAAAAGAAACTCCTCCGCCTATATCAAAAACCTTAGCAGCAGAGAAAAAAGACGACACACAGCTTGATGAAAACCAGCAGAAAAGCATTAACAAAATAAATGCAATGCTCTCAGAAAGCTATCTGCTTTTAAACAATATGATTGGCGAAGACGGCTCGCCATACATAGAAACTTTTGATGATTTGATAAAACAATTAAAAGAAGAATTTGATGAAACAGACTACATTGACATAAAAAAGAATCTTAACGAAATCGAACAAAAAATAGATTTTGTTATGCAAAGCTCCAATATCGTTAATGAAGAAGAAGTTAACGAATTAAACGAAAAATTTATTGTTATAGTAAACAGCTTAAACAGTATTTATAAAGTCCAGAATATACCGGAACTCGACATAAAAGGTTTAATCTCCAAAAAGCTTCATGATGAAGAAGAATCCGCCAAAGAGCCAGAAAATAGCACTCCGGCAGAAAACAATAATATAAAATTACTGCTTGAGCATATTAATTTTATAAAAGAAGAAATTTCTCATTTAGAAACAAATCTCTCTCAAATTCCTAAACTTCAAGAAGTAATAACCGACATTATTGCAACTGACTATAAAAACGAAATAACACGTCTGGCTGAAAAGTTAAATGAAATTTTAGAAATCATAAAAAATACAAAAAAACTCCCTGAAAAAGAAATAATTGCAGTATTAAAGCAGTGTTTTTTGTCAGCCGAAAAAATGATACAGGAGGAAAATGACCAGCAGGAGGATATCTCTTTAGTATTACAAAGACTGGATATTATCAAACAAATGCTGGATTTAAATTCTTCTGTCAATCCTCTGGCTAATCTCAGTACTACGCTTGATAAATCTCATTTGCCGGTCAAAAAAGCTCAGGACTTTTTTAATTCGTTTGAAACAACCTCTATCCGTACACTGCGTGTTGATTCAAAAAAACTTGACCGGCTTGTCAATCAGGTTGGCGAACTTATTATCGGCAGGATTAAGCATAAAAAGAATGTTTCCGAGTTGGAAAAACTCCTTGCTGATTTAAACGAATGGCGTAACTTTAACCATAAATCACAGAGTTTTATAAAATACTATGACCGAAAATATCTTAACAGAGAAGATAAAATCGACTATTCAACACTGTCTGTGTTCAGCAAACAAATTTATTCCATTTTTCAGGAGAATTCCGCAAAAATATTAAAACTAACAAACAGAATCTTAAGCCTGCAAAAATCCGTTGACGAAGAAGATACAAAACTGAATGTTATTATCACCCAGCTTGAAAGTATGGTTAAAAATATCCGTGTGCTGCCGCTTGCAACAATATTCCACATGTTTCCGAGGATGATAAGAGATATCTCAAAAGATACCGGCAAAGACATAGAACTTCTTATCTCCGGAAGCGAAACCAGCGCAGATAAAAAAGTTATTGAAGAAATCAAAGCCCCTTTAATGCATATAATAAGAAATTCCATTGACCATGGTATAGAAACTCCTCAGGAAAGAATAGCCGCAGGCAAACCCCCGACCGGAAAAATTTATCTTATTGCAAAAAGTCTGGAAAATAAAATAATAATAGAGATTCACGACGACGGACGTGGAATTGATTTGCAAAAAATATTAGACCGTGCCCTGGAAAAAAACCTTATAACCAAACGTGAAGCAGACTACCTTTCTGCCGAACAGATTATGAATATAATCTTCTGGCCCGGATTTTCCACAGAAAAAGTAGTTACTGAAATCTCCGGCAGAGGAGTCGGTCTTGATATTGTGCAGACAAAAATCACCCAGCTCAACGGCAGCGTAAAAGTATTTTCCGTACCTAATCAGGGAACTAAAATTACCATAGAACTGCCTGTTACAATGTCTACGCTCAAAGCCTTCATTGTTCAATCAGCAAAACAGCTTTTTGCAATGCCGATGAATGCAATCAAAACCGTAATGTGGATTAACAATAAAGATATTTATGAAAGAAACAACTGTAAATCCATCATAATTGAAGGAAAAACCGTAAATCTGTTTTATCTCAACGATTTGATGAAACTTTCACCTGATATGGAATATAGAAACAGCGAGCAAAAAACCGTTATTTTAATCGATGTGGAAAACAGTCTTATGGGCATAATTGTCGATAAAATTCTCGGCGACCAGAATATTTTACAAAAAAAATTAGAACCGCCGATTATGAAACTTAAAAATATTTCAGGCATAACAACCCTTGCCAACGGTGATGTATGCTTGATTTTAAATATACCAGAACTATACAAAAGCACCTATGTTCCTGCGGAAAAACCGCTGGTTCCTTCGGCAAAATACCAGCTGCAGCCAAAAACAAACAAAGACTATAAAATACTCATTGTTGATGACTCAATGACAACAAGAGAGCTTTTGAAAAATATTCTTGTCCACTGGGGCTACAGTTTTGAAATGGTTAAAAACCCGAGAGAAGCTTTTGAAAGTCTTTATAAAGATGATTTTGACCTTATCTTATCAGATATGGAAATGCCTGAAATGGATGGCAGGATGTTTGTTAAAGAGCTTAAAAATCACAGAAAGCTTAAAGATATTCCTATAATATTGATTACCTCTTATGATACGGAACATCTTACAAAAGACATGCCTGATGTTAACGCATTTATAAAAAAATCCAACTTCAATCAGGATTATTTGCTTGATGTAATAGAAAAACTTTTGAAAACAGAAACTTATGACAAAAACAACGGAATTTAATACTCTGTATGAAAAATACTGCAAGGATAAAGAACATGCCTGCGAGGTAAAAAAATATGCGGTCATGATTTTGAATGCTTTGCAGCAAAATTGCCAGGAGTTTCAAAATCTTCCCGCAAAATCACAAAATTACCTTGAAAATGCAGCACTTTTGCATGACATAGGGTATGTTACAGAAAAAAAGTCACATCACAAACACTCTATGAACATAATTGTGAAAGAAGGTTTAAATGATTATTCACAGGAAGAAACCTTAATAATAGCCAATATTGCAAGATACCATCGTGGCTCATTCCCTGACCCTTCAAAACACGAACAATTCGCACGGTTGTCTGATGAAAACCAAACCCTCGTCACAAAATTAGGTGCAATTTTAAGGCTGGCAGACGGTCTGGACAAACCTCACAAAAATCTTATACTCAGAATGCAAGCAAAAGAAACAGAAACTACTTTAGAATTGTATTTAAAGACAATAGGTTTTAAACCTAATTTAAAAACAGCACAGGAGAAAAAAGACCTGCTTGAATTTGTATTACACAAAAATGTAGAATTTGATTTTATATAAAATTTTTCTGAGCGTACATTACTGCATTTGGCACTTTGCTATTTTGTCTTCCAAAATGCTGCTGCCTTCTAATATAAGACAGTAAAATGGTTTATGCATTTTTCGATATTTTAATCGTTTTTGCTCTGTCTGTTGACATTTGTGCAGTTTGATATCTTTTCGATTGCAGTTGTGTAATATACTGCATTAGTGCTTCACTGTTTCTGCTGCTGTATTTTTGACTGAATTCCTGCGTTAACATTTGATTTATTCTTAATAAGGTTTGCAATGCAATAATTGTATTGTTTACTTCAATGGTTTCTTTATCTTTGGTATCTTGCGCAATATGAGTTTTAATTTTTTTATCAGAGTTAAATTTTGAAGCGTGTTTTATCTTTGAATTTATATGCAAAACTGCAGGTATATTTAATATTTCAGGCTGATTCTGGTCATGAGTATTATTTTCCAAAGCTTCATCAAAAAATTCTTTCTCTGCTGTTTTTTTATTTTCTGTTTTTGTTTTTCTCAACTGTTTAGTTTTATTGTCTTCTTTCTCCGCAGGTTTTTGGTGGTCAATTTCTATAAATTCTTTATCAAAATCTATCAATTGCAAATCTGATTTTAAGTTTGATTTTTCAATCGTTTTATCTTTATTTTGCTCATTGAGTAAGGTATTAATACTAATTTCTTTTTCTTCATCAAAATTACACCTGTTGTCTTGAACGGCATTTTTTGAAGAATCAGATTTCAATTGTTTTTCCGGCAATACTATTTTCACTTCTTTTTGAACAGATTGTTTTTTGTTGATTGTTTGAGATGCATCATTATGAACTGAAGTCATTTTCCTACCTATAACAACACCGGCTTTATTATTTATTTCCCTGTTGTTATTTTTTAAATCTTTTATTATTGCTGCTTTGTTTATAAAACCTTTTGTATCAATGGTTTGCGTAATTTCTTTATTTATATTATTAAGTTCCTGACTGTTTGTATCAAAATTATTTTCATAAAAAATCTTTTCCATATCTTCATCTGTTAATTTTTCTTTGTAAGTCCATCGGCTGTCTTTTTGCGCATTTTTCACAAAATTTTTAACAATATCATTTTTAAGTACGTTTAAATATACATAATCGGCTTCAGCAAGTTGTTTGGCTGTTTTAACGGCTGTTTCCGTTGAACAGTGATTCCCTAAATTTTCCACAATATCACAGGTATCAGAATTTATTTGTTTTACCAGTCTTTTAGAAGGTGCATCGAGATGTTGCTCATTTTCCTTTATTAATTTTAAATTTCCGCTGATTTTGTCATTAATATTTACTGCCGATTCAGGTGTATTTTTACGGGCATCAACAAATTGTTTATAAATAATTTGTTCAATCTCTTTGTCTACAGAAACAGACTCATACAAATGTTCAATATACAGCCCGTAGTTTTGATACCTGCAAACAAAGTCCAGTATTGTATTCAAATCGCATTTATCTGATTTTGTTTTTATGGAACTTAACAATGTCCTGTAAAGTTCTTCATTTTGCATATTTATATAATCAAGATAATCATTGTAAGATTTAAAATCGTTATTCCCGTCCAGACCATATTGTTTAAATGCTTTTTCAAGCTTTTTAACAGCAGATGTTTTATCTTTTTTGTCCTGATTTTTATAGTGTTCCAAAACATTTATAATTTTATCAGCTGTTTGCTTCTGCGATTCTACATTATTTTTCAAAACCCTGAACGGCTCAATTGCGTCATTGTGATAATTACCGAAATAGTCAAAATGCAGTTTTATAAAGTCTTTTATAACAGCATGTGAAACACCCTCCTGCGAAATATAATCAACAAGATTGCAGGTATTTTCCAAACGATTTTCTATCTCCGAGTTATCCTCACCGTCAGAAAATCTTTCAACAAAACTGTTTAATGAAGAATCAGCCAGCAGGCTCAGCGTATAATAAAATTTTTCTACTTCATTGTCAGTATTATTTTTTATATTATAGTTTTTATCAAAATTTTTACTGCTGTCTTTCTCTGCTTTATCTGTTTTTATTTCTTTGTTTATATCTTGTATGCTTTTATGTCCAAAATCAGCACTATGCGTTTTTTGATGCACGAATTTTTGTTTTTTGGAAAAATCAAAAGCAGTATTAACTGATTTGGACTTGCTGTTTGGAGTTTTGTTATTATTTATATTTTTTAAAATAGATGCCAGATACAAATAATATAAAAAAGATTTTAGCGAAATCTCATTAACAAACGCTCTATTTACAAAACCGTTATTTTTTTTCACCAATTGTTTTATATGAATTTTTTCTTTTATTTTTTTATCATCTAAATCCAATGCCGTTATATTCTTATTATTAATAAAATGGCTGTTCCTGTTTGTTTTACAATCTTTTTTTTCGACTATATTTAAAAAACCTTGTTTCCCCTGATTTTGTTTACTGCCAAGCACATTTTTTGCATTAAGCTGCTTTGTGCTATTTTGCAAAATATGCAAGAATACAGCCAAATTAGCTTTAAAAGCATTATCAAAAGGATACTGCTTTAAAACCTCAAGTATTTTTTTTCGCAAATCTGAAAAATTTACTTGCGCTGAATTTTTAGTAAATGATTTATTTGCCTGCGAGAAATTATTGCCGATAATTGCAAAATATTTTTTTAAATCTGCTTTATTACAACCTTGTCTGCCCGGCTGAATTTTTGAAGGTGATACTATCTCTGAAGCATTTTTATTTTTACCTTCAGATACCTTCGTGTAAACACGCTCCGTCCCTGTTTTTTTCTGTGCTTTAAAACTCGGATTCCTTGTAACAACGCCATTGACAGCATAAGTTGATGACATCTGTTTTAAGGTATTTTCTTTCTGAGGATAAACAAAATTCAACACCGTATGTTTAATCTTTTCTGCCAGGTGCATTACAAAGTTCCGCTCAACTGCCTGAGTTTGTGATATTTCAGACATTGTCGGCATTGTTGGAGAATAAGATCCGGTGCATATTATATTTTTATTTACGTTTTTATTTTTATTTTTGTCAGAAAACAAAAAATCTGTATGAAGAATTTTCATACAGATTTTAATTGTCCTGCAAATTCAAAATTGACTTTCGTGTTAAGTTTTGTAAATCAATACATAGTATTTTCCGCTTTTCTCAAGGTTATACCACGTTTTGACTCACGAATAAATTGAACAAACTTTTTAACGTATTCGTCTTGAGGAACCTCCTGTTCAATTACATCACAGGCTTTTGAAATAAGATATTTTTCAGATTTAAGAATCCTTAATGCTTCTTTTAAATGGTCACGTACCTCGTTAGAGATTCCTCTGCGTTTTAAGCCTATAGCGTTAATTCCGTGAGGAATAGGCGGACGACCTTCACCTTTAACATAAGGAAGGCAATCCATTCTGGCGGCAGAAAAACCGCTGATTATACACATCTCACCGATTCTTAAATTCTGATGAAATACACTCATTCCGCCTAAAAATGCGCCGAACCCTACGTGGCAATGACCGCCTATTGTTGCAAGGTTTGCCATAATAACCTCGTCTTCTAAAACACAGTTGTGAGCAACATGAGATGAGGTCATAAGCATGCATTTATTACCGACTATTGTTGCTTTGCCTTCACCTGAGGCTCTGTTTACTGTTGCGTATTCTTTAATAATACAATTTTTACCGATTATGGATTTTGTCGGTTCGTTTTTATAGCCCAAATCCTGAGGTGCAGTACCAATACTCGCAAACGGAGAAATAACCGTTCCGTCGCCGATTTCGCAGTGCTCGAGGTAAGCATTAGGCATTATGATTACATTATCGCCTATCTTTACATTTTTGCCTATAACAGCATTAGCACCAATTGTAACGTTGCTGCCTATTTGAGCGTCATCAGATATTATTGCTCTGTTATCAATCATTTTGGCTCCATTCTAAAATTTACCGTATAAAAACCGGTATTTAAAACTAAAATTTACTTACATTACAGAAAAGACCATATCCGCAGACATTGCAAGCTGTCCGTCTACAGTAGCTTTGCCCTGTGCTTTAATAATAGGTCCTTTAATTTTAATAAGTTCAACCTCCATATCCAGCCTGTCACCGGGACGGACAATTCTTTTAAATCTGCAATTGTCAATGCCTGCATAAACAACCAGTTTGCCTTTGTATTCAGGCATAGTCATTAAAATACCTGCACCAAGCTGTGCAAGAGCTTCTGTCTGCAAGACACCCGGCATAATAGGATTGCCCGGAAAATGTCCTTGAAAGAACGGTTCGTTGAAAGTAAGGTTTTTATACCCTTTTGAATATTTTCCCGGAACACATTCCGTTATTCTATCCACAAGCAAAAACGGATATCTGTGAGGAATCATATCCATAATTTGCATTACATCAAACTGTAATTTTTCCTCATTTGTAGTTTGTTCTGTCATTTATAACTCCTTATTAAATTTTTTGTATTTTATCTTTAAGCATTTTAGCTACTTTAACGTGTACGGCGTGACCGGCTTCTTTAACAATAACCTCAGCTTTTAAATCCATAGGGTTAAAACCTGTTAAATAAAAATCACCTATTAAATCAAGAATTTTGTGTTTTACCGGTTCAAAAGCACTTTTAAGCTCTGTTGTATAGCCTTCTTCTGTCATACCGACAGTATTTTCAATACTTACCCCCCTAGCGTAGCCTGCTGCCTGCAGCATTTCAAGCTCTTTCAAATATCCGAAAGTTCTTGCCTCGATAACTTCATTCATTTTATCTTTTTCTAACGAAACCCATCTGTGATTAAGTTCAGGGTGATTAAAGTTTACGGCATAAGTTACTTTAAACTCGTCTGAAGGAACAACTATCAAATGAGTCTTTCCGTTAAAGTAAGAAACAGGTTCTGTTAAGATATAACTTTCATTAGCCGTATTGCCCGATTCTTTAAAAATATCAACCCATTCTTTTGAACCGCCGCCTAATATCGGCATTTCAAAATGTGTTAAATACACATCAATAGCCTCTATATGACATATTGCACAGGCTGCCATAAAATGTTCAATCAGCATAACCTTTATGTCCTGATTGCCGATAACGGTACAATGCTCTGTAGAAACAACATTATCAACGCCGGCTTCAACAAATTTATCACCGAGATGAAATCTTATACCTTTTTTGTCTGACGGTACAAGCTTTGCAGTGGAATCAAGACCTGTCATCAAGCCTTTTGAAGATACCGTGACTTCTTTTGCTATTGTATTAACCGATTGTGTCATAACCATTATTCTTCCCCTTGTTCAATTGATTCCAGCAAATGTTCGTATTTTTTGAACTTTGCAACTGCTTCTTCTGCTGATTTAAGCATCTTAAGCTGTTTGATAAAGTCTTTTCTCGGAACAGCAGGTGCACCGATGATGATAGATTTGTCAGGGAAGGATTTTGTAACACCTGCCTGAGCCATAATAATTGAATCTGAACCTATACTCAGATGGTCTGCAAGACCTGCCTGACCGGCAATAACAACACGGTCGCCGATTTTGCAGCTTCCGGCAAGCCCTACCTGAGAAACTATCATGCAGGCACCGCCGATTTTGCAGTTATGACCGATTTGTACAAGGTTGTCAATTTTTGTTTGCGGACCAATCACAGTATTTTCAATTGTACCTCTGTCAATACAGGTATTAGCCCCTATTTCAACATCATCTGCGATAACTACACCGCCGATAGAAGGAATTTTATATACCTTTTGTTTTGTATTTGATTCTTTAACAGAACCTTCTTTTCTAGCTTGTTCAATAACATCAGGGTTTTCAGTAACAAAACTGAAGCCATCTGCCCCTATGCTGACGCCGTGCTGCAGGATAACTCTGTTACCGATATGAGAATTATCACCGATATTCACGCCGGGGTGGAAAAGACAATTTTCACCAACCGTACAATTTTTACCGATATAAATATTTGCAAGAAGTTTTGTATTGTTCCCTACAACAGCGTTCCTTGAAATTACTACATTAGGACCGATGGAAACATTTTCACCGATTTTAGCTTCAGGGTGAATAACTGCTGACGGATGAATACCCACAGGTGCATCAGGTGCATCGTAAAACAGGTGAAGAAGTTTCATCATGGCGAGTCTTGGGCGTTCAACTTCTATTGTTGAAATATGATCAAAATTTACACCAAGAGGAACCAGTGCAACTTTTGCTTTTGTTCTCATAAGGTTTTCAATTTCTTCTTCGGACAAAGCAAGTGCAAGTGATTCTTCATCAGCAAGCAAGGGAGGAAGCAGTTTGTTAATACTGGCTTCATTTATTTTAGTAAGAATACCGCCGACGATTTCCGAGAGTTCCTCTATTCTGTAACTTTTCATATATAATCCTCTTTTCCTCTTTCCCATTTTATTATTATTGGTATTTTTTTATTTTAATACCATCAAGCCAAAATTACAAAAATATTTATATATATTTAATAAGTTGTAAAATATAGAACTTAACTAATTTGCCGTAAAAATTTTATACAATCTGCAGTATTTTAATATTTATCTTAAAATCTCCAGATTCATATTTTCATCTGTAAGCGGATTTACAAAAATAATTCTGACAGAAGGTGCTCGTTTGTTAAGTGCAAGTGTTTTAAATTTATATGTTTCACCGGCTTTAAGCTCAAATTCTTTTATTTGAGGTTTGTCAAACTTTTTTGCTTCTTTTAAAGCATTTTTATTCGCAAGGGAATTGCAAGCCGCACTAAACGGTGCAACAATCAACCCGCCCCAGAAGGACAGTGTTAACGTAGGCAAAGCATAAGATGCACCCTTGGCTATGGTCTGTTTTGCCGTATCTTTGCTGTTTTTTTTAGCTGACAAATATGCGACCTGAGCACTCGCATCATCCCACAGTTGTATTGTTATAATTTTTACAGGTTTTGTATAAATATTTTTTATCGCAAATTCATAACCTGTGTATAAATCCGCAAGACGGCTGTTAAGACGAACAGATTCCCTTTGTGCAATAAGATAATTGTTTTCTTCTTCTTTTACACCGGCAAAAGCAGGTATTATATTTGTAACCGCAAATACAAAAACACATATCAGATACACTATTTTTTTCATATTTCAAACTCAAAAATTATTTACTTTGCCCCTGTGCAAGTGTTGACATCACCCGATTTATATAGTCAGCCTTTTGTTTAAAAGTTTCAACAACCGGCGGCGGCTGATTACCCGCACATATAGTATTATAAATAAACATAAGCATATCGGCAAACTGTGGAAGATAAATATTTAATTTTGTTTTTGCTGCGGTTTCAAAAGCCTGTTCCGCACAGAACATAGCTTTTTCAACATTGGATTTTACCGCAACCATAACCTCTGAGGATAACGCTTTAAAAATCATCATAAAGAATTCCGACGCATCAGAATCTTTTTCCAGATTAAGAATAGAATTGTTGATTATTCCGGCGCACATATCAATATTACCCTCCTGAAATTCAGCTTTAGCAATCAATGCCCAGCTAAGATAGGTAATATTTTTAATGCCTTTTTCCTCTGACAAATCAAGAATATTGTAGTATATTTGTTTTGCTTTTTTTATGCTGCCGAGGTTTTGATAAGCAAAACCTATCATCAAATCACAGAAGTATTCAAGCTGATGCTGATTAAGTATTGCCGATACAAGTTTTGCATTATAAACATAATTGCCGAGATTGTTCCAATCTTTATAACTCCAGGCTATAAGCCCCTGTATAATAGGGAAAAGTATCTGCGAGTATTTGTCTTTTAAACCGCTCTGTGCTACTTGCTTCATAGGTTCTATAATATTTTTACCCTGTAAAAATTCATTGAACAAATACATCAACTTAAAGAAAGTAAATCTTCTGTTTGTTCTGTCCTCAAAATCTATTAATACATCGGTTCTGTCTTTTTTGAGCAGTATTATTCTTGACATACAGATAAAGAACATTGCATCGCACAAAGCTTCTTCAAACTGCTTTTTAGAAAATCCTTCCGGCAAAACATTCTCGGTAATTGTTGACAAATCAATATATCGGAATAATTCATCCCCTAGCTCAATACATTCATTGAGTCTGCCAAGGTTAAAATAAATCTCAAGAGTAACTAAATTAACAAGAAAATAATTAAGGTTAAAATTGTCCTCATCAGGATCAAAAGAACTGCGTGGAGTTCTTGAGATTATTTTGCCTATATACTCAAGTGCATTGTTATAATTTCCGCTTATCAAACAGCTCTGTACGAGTTTGTTAGCTGCTTCTTTTATACCTGCATCATCATTTTTTGCTTCAAGACTTGTAAGCAGTGCCTCAAGGAAATTCCGTATCTTGTCTGGATAATATTTGTACATTAGCGAGGCAAGTTCTGAATACACCTCCATTTTGACCTGCTCAACAGTACGGTCTGTTTCGTCATCAATAACATTATCCACAAGAGATAGGAATTTGTTTGTACAATTCAAATATGCACAAAAATCACCGCTCTGACTGGATATCATAGCAAGTGCGTGCCACTGTGCAAAAGCTTCTTTTTTAAGTTTGGCATATTCAAGCAATTTTGCTTTATTGGTGTTAGGTATTTGTTCTGGAAGATAGATTTTTTCAAGAACATTTTGTGCAATTTGTTGTAACTGTTCCGGCTCACAGATTTCAATAAAATTCTTGTCGTACAAATTGTAGTCAGGTACAAAGATTTCTTTGTCGTCAATAATTTTAATGAATTGTTTTTGCTCAAGGAATTTTAACAATTTTACATCATCTTTAAACCCGAGATTGTGAATAATTGAAAACTTTGTTTTTTCTCCGAGAAGCAATATAGAGCCGAAAAGCTCAAAGGCATTTTCTCTGCTGCGAAGATAAAGGATTCTTTTTTGTACAAGCTCATCCAAATCTTTTGGCAGAACAAGCATTCTGTCTTTTGCTATTTCGTATTTATTATTATCAAATTTTAATATACCGTTATCTGTAAGATATTTTAATGAGGTATTAAAATAAAAATACGAGCCTTTTGTATTTTCCAAAACTTTTTCAAAAAAGAATGTATCTTTGATATTTTTTATTGCCGTCATATTAGAAGCAACAATTTTTTTATTTGATGACGGTTTTAATTCAACATCAAAATAATTAGGTGCCGTCATCAGTTTATAAATTTTTCTGTGCAAAGAAAATTCGCTTCCGCAGGAGAGAAGAAATCCGACATTTCCGAGTTTTTTATTTTCACAGAGGTATTTTATGATTTCTAAAGAACCTTCATCAATATATTCAAAATCATCGATTACAAAAATTGTTTTGTCAGGTATTGAGGCAACAAAATTTGTAAAGGATTCAAAATAGCTGTATCTTAAATCCTCCGGATGCACCTGTTCTTTTATCTGCATACGGAAAATCTCCTGAATATGAAAATCAGAAGAAACAGCATCAATCATCTGCGGTTCTAAAAGCAAATTAAGCTCATCTATACCACGATAAGCAAGCAGCATCTGTTTAAACAAACCGTAAGCAGTATATTTATTATTTTTGGAGCACGTAAACCTTACTACATTAAAGCCTTCAAATATTTTTTCTATCTGTTCATTTTTCACAAGTGCAAGTTTGCCGTTCCTGTCAGAAGAACGTACCGAAATAATCGGATTGGAAACGCCTTTTGCAGCTACTTTGGAAAGTTCATCCGCAAGAGCTTCCTGTCGTGTTTTTATAAATGTGCAATTCAAACTGTCAAAGTTAATGAGTTTTTCTTCATCCATTTCTTCTTCAGGTTCAAAATCCACATTTTTAGGCAGTTTAACTTTATTTGCATCGATTGTTTTTTCTGTTTCAGTTTCAGGCTGAATAATTTTATGCAAAACAAGTTCAAAAAACATAATCATCTGTTTTTTCACATAAACAGCACTCAATGATTGATACGGATAAAACGTTTTTGTCTGCTGATAAATGTAAGAATCAACAACGACTTCTGTATTGTTATAAAGGTGTCCTTTGCCGCTTGAAGAATAAACAACATTAATATTAAGTCCCGATTTATATTCGGAAGGTTTTGAATACACATCTCTTTTTTGTACTGCCATCTGAACTTTGAGTTCAATACCTTTCGCCTCAAAAAGCTTTTTATTGATTTCACTCACTGTCTGGGAGATATATATAGAAAAATCAACAGCCGATTTGCAGGATTCTAAAAAGCTGTAATCTTTACAAAATCTGATAATATATGTGTTATCAAGAAATTGAACTCTTAATTTTTTTAATGCGGCATGTTTTTTGATTAAAGAATACAGATTGTCTTTGAATTTTTGGGTAATTTTATCGCTTTTAAAAGCATTTTTTATATCATCAAAATTTGTAACCTCGACTGTAAGAACGGCAAATTCTTCAATAACAGACTCTCGTAGCCCGATACTGGCATTTATGTTAAGTCCGCATTTTGGACATTTTTCAAATGTTGTTGAGTTTAATTTTCCGCATTTATAACATTTATTTAAAAGAACTGTTCCGCATTTTTCGCATACCGTATTTTTGGTAATATTTTTGCAAACAGGACACAACAGCCTGATAACTTTTTTACAGTTAGGACAGACTAAATCCTTATCAGATATTGGGGTTTTGCATCCTGGACAGTTCATTAATATTTTCCAAAACATAAATATACTACTTAATTATAATATCAGTCATATAATTTGAACTCATCTTAATTATTGAAGTTTTTAGACATTTTAAAGAAATCCGGCATGTACATTGCCGGATTTCCTGTTATAAAAGGCTTAATTTATGTACAACACTACTATTGGCTATTGTTTATCGGTTTTTGTCTTTTTTTACTTCTTTCGCTTATTCGTAATATAGTGCGCATTGTTTATGAAAAAAACTTATCGGTTGTAAAATCCATCTTTACTATTTGTCATGTTTTTAAGAAAATATTTCTGTACGGATGATACAAAAAAGAGGTGTATTATGAAAAAATCAATTCACGATTTA
>CALUSA010000041.1 GCA_944323275.1 Candidatus Gastranaerophilales bacterium | reverse complement strand
AAAATGGGTATTGCTTATAACTCTGAAGAAGGTACAAAACTTGCTTCTCAGGTTATGGAATTTATCGATTACCAGTCTAAAGTTAAATCAATCGAACTTTCTAAAGAAAGAGGCAGATTCGGTAACTTTAAAGGCAGTGTTTATGACGGAATCTTTAGAGATGGCAAGCCGTTTTTGACTTATAAATATCAAGGCAAATCTGCTGGTATTATCACTGATGAAATGTGGGCTGACTTAGACGCTCAGATTGCACAGCACGGTATCAGAAATGCTACAACGACATGTATTGCTCCTACCGGCACAATTTCAATGATTGCAGGTGCGTCAGGCGGTGTTGAACCGTTGTTCGGTCTTGTATTTATCAGAGATGTTATGGACGGAACAAAACTTGTAGAAGTTAACCCGATATTTGAAGAATACGCTAAAGAACATTGCTTCTATTCGGACGAATTGATGAAGAAAATTTCTATAGACGGTACACTTGCTCACTGCGATGAAGTTCCGGCTGAAGCTAAGAAAATATTTGTTTGTGCTCATGATGTATCACCTTACTGGCACGTAAAAATGCAGGCTGCATTCCAGCTTCACACAGACAATGCGGTTTCTAAAACGGTTAACTTTGAAGAAAATGCAACAAGACAGGATGTTGCTGATTCTTATCTGTTAGCTTATGAAAACAATTTGAAGGGTATTACTGTTTATCGTAACAATTCAAGACAGTTCCAGCCTATGAATCTTGAGAAAAAAGACGATAAAAAAATGCCTGAAATTAAAGCTGTAGAAGCACCTAAAGCTGAAATCAAAGCAGAAGCCAAAGTTGAATTACCTGAAGCTCAGCACGTTGGTGAAGAACATAAATGTCCTGAGTGCGGTGCTGTTTTAGGCTATGGCGAAGGCTGCTTTATCTGTCTGAACTGCGGTTATTCCGGTTGTTCATAGCGGATTTTGAGCGGGCACGGAGTCGAGGCTAAAAAGCCGAGCGAAGTAAAGGAACGCTCTGCAAAGGCTCAGGAAATCGTAGCTTTAAAATTAAGACCTGCGGTTTTTAACAGAGCTTGTAAATATTTATAAACACAAAAAACGACCTACTAATAAGGTCGTTTTTGTGTTCAATTTATATGTGGGCAATTTTTTAGCAGTAAATGTTTTTATTTATATATAGGATATTTAAGGGAATATTATGTCGGAATACAGCATGGGGCTAAACAGCTTTAATCTGGATTACCTTCCCGGCTTTAATACGGGAGCGTATTCACTTGGCGGCGGATTTTTCGGTACCGGCGGCGTTACTATGCCTGATTTTTATTCCACGGGCGGTTTATTCCCGCTAAATACAAATAATTTTTTAATGCCTGAATTTTCTACGTTTGGCAGCTTTGATCCTTTTGGACTCTCCAGTCCGGGTTTTAATTCTATGCAGTTGTTTTTTGAGGCGCAGCAGTGGCAGAATATGGTTACACAAATGTGGACAAATTTAATGGATATTGCACAAAATTATAAACTGCCGGAATTTAATTTTAATTTTAATTTTAATTCCGGTAAAACAGGCGGCTCAAGAGGCTACGGCAATTATAACCAGAAGGCAACAGACCTGTATAAAGGGACGGCAGAAGACTTAAACAAACACCTTAAAGGTGTAATGGCTGGCAAAGGCAAAAAACTTTTGGAATTGCAAAACAAATACGGCATCAGTGCTGCATTTATGGCTGCGGTAATTAATAATGAAAGTGCTCACGGAACTTCTGACTATGCAGTAGATTACAATAATGTTGCCGGTATTATGAGTCCTGCAAGCAATTATAGAAAGCCAAAGCATTTTAACAGTGTTGATGAATGTCTGGAAGAATTTGCAGGGAACATCAGGAACAACTATGTAAATAAGGGTCGTGTTACAATCTCGCAGATTTATGAAAAATACTGTCCTATAGGTGCGGATAATGACCCTGATGGTATGAACTTCGGTTGGGGGAAAACTGTTTCCGACCTGATGGATAAATATAACAATCTTGCTTAAAAATTTTAACAGCTTTTTCTGCTTATTTAGCTGATGCAGACACATAAATATGTGTTTATTATATTTTTGCTATAATTGTTTTTAAAGAGGATGAGATTTGACAGATTCGGTTTTTAACGAAAAGTATAAAGAAATTTTGAGTGTAATAAGCTCTGATTTAAAAAATTTTGAGAGCACTTTAAACTCTTATTTTGACGATGCACAAAATAGAAAAGAGCAGATTGTGCCTATTGTTAAAGATTTTTTAGGTAACAAAGGCAAAAGAATACGTCCGGCTTTGATTTTTTTGTTTGCAAAAATATTTAACAAAAACAATGACGGTTTTGTTACTAAAATAGCTCTTGCTAATGAACTCTTGCATAATGCCACACTTATCCATGATGATATCATTGATTGTTCTATTTTAAGGCGAGGTAAAGCAACTCTCAATTTTGATTATGACAGCAAACTCGCTGTGCTTGCAGGTGATTTTTTAATCGCAAAAGTTCTCGAGCTGCTTTTTGATATAGATGATTCATCTATAAGAAAACTTCATTCTGCGGCGGTTTCAAATCTCATAAACGGAGAGTTATATCAGTATTTCAACAGATACAGACTTTTAGATATAGATAAGTATATAGAAAAATCCAAAGATAAAACAGCAAGGCTTTTTGAAGCAGGTATAAACTCCGTGTATTTGTATCAAAACAGTGAACCTGTTTATCTTGAAAATATTAAAAATTTTGCTTTGAATTTTGGTACTGCTTTTCAAATTATTAATGATATTGATAATTTTTATGATAAAGAAAGGCTGGATGAAGATATTAAAAACGGCGACTATAGCGCACCTTTTATTTTTTATGTGCAGGAAAAATACGGCGGAGATTTGTCGAAGGTGCAAAATACCGGCTTACTGTTTAAGCAGATAAAAAATACCTCTGCTATACAAAAATCTCAAGAACTTGCAAAACATTACATTAACTTGGCTATTGAAAATATATCATTTCTTGAGGATAATCAATATAAAAGAGCCGTAATTAAACTTTGCAATCTAATCGCAGGTATAGAATATAATGGATAGAGAATCTCAAAACGAAAACCAGAGTAAGGAAAAAAAACTAACGCCTAAAGAAAAATTTATTGCCGGCTTGCAGGAAACAGTTGAAACAGTTGTTTTTGTTTGTGTGATGGTTATTATAATAAGATTTTTTATAGGTGAAATCCGCTGGATTCCGTCTGCGTCAATGCGCCCTACTCTTATAGAAGGCGACAGAATTTTTGTGGAAAGGTTTTCCCGTTTTTATGCCGAACCCAAAAGAGGCGATATAATGGTGTTTTATCCGCCTGAAGAAGAAATTAAAACGGATCCTCTCTCTATTATGGCAAGGTTAACAGGATTTTTTTGTAAAGATATAGCTTATATAAAAAGAGTAGTAGGCGTTCCGGGTGATAAACTTGAGGTTAAGGGCTTCCCGGACGGTACATATAAGGTGTACATAAATGATGAACCGTTAAATGAACCTTATATTATGAGTCCGGATGATTACATACCCTGCTCAAATGAAATGTTTTGCGGTCCGATGCTTATTCCTGACGGAAATTACTTTATGATGGGAGATAACAGAGGCAACTCTCAGGATTCCAGATTCTGGGGCTTTTTACCGAAAGAAAGATTTATCGGAAAAGCAATATTTATTTTCTGGCCGCTGCACAGGTGGCATACTTTTCATCGTCCTAACTATGCAGCTGAATAAGTTTGCATAAGCGTTGAATTTGTTTAAAAGGCAAAAAAAAAGATGAGTTAAAACTCATCTAATAATCAAGCAATAAATATATTGGGATAGTATTATGAGGAAGTGTGAATTAATTTTTTATTAAGCAAAGATGCTGACCATATTATCTTCCTGTTGTTCTTTGCCTTTATTTGTGTTCATAGAGAAGAAAGAGAACGGGTTAGAACCTCTTTTGTCTTTGTCTAAAGTTTTTGCATTAGACAATTCAACAGTTTGAGGAAGATTGAAAATATTTTTAACTTCTGATTTTTCACCTTCAGGAACAGGTGCGATCATTTTGCCTTCAACATTTTTTTGAACTTTTGTTGCATCTAAAGCTGCCATTGTGTTCAGATATTGAACATTAGCTATAAAATTTTGATTTAAATTAATATCAAGACCTGCGTTTCTTACAGCAACAAATTTGGTTGTATCAAGATTTGTTCTCTGGCTGTATAAATCGATACCTACTTCCGGTCTTCTGAATTTTGTTAAATCGACATTGTTTAAATCTGAAGTTGTTGTTTTAGACTGAGCGTTTGTAAAAATCTGTTTTGCAACTTCGTTGATTGCCGCTGTGTCGATATAATTTCTGTTAGTATTTAATGTAACGCCAAGACTCATTTGATTCATACCCCTTATTGCTTGTAATATATGTATCGGCAATTTAATTTTAAACTTTATATTTTTTGTTTTATAATTTACATAAGTTTACAAAATATGTTATAATCTTATAACTGAACGCAGAATATTAATTAGAGGAAACAATAATGAATAAAAGCCAATCAACCGGTATTTGGATTGTAGTTATATTACTTGTGCTCTGTTTGGGCTCAATGCTCTTTCCAGCGCAAACGACAAGTACTCAGGATATTTCATATTCTCAGTTTTTAACAAAAGTAAAAAGCGGACAAATTGAATCTGTACAGATAGACAGGGATTTGTTGATAGCAAAACCTGTTAAACAAAAAAATAATGCGCAAAAAGTACAGGAACCCGCAGGCAATGCAAATTCGTTTGCAGGTGTTATGGGGGCAAAACGCCTTGCTGTTGAGCCGAGCATTCAATACAGAGTTATGATACCGTTGAATGATGATTCGCTTTATCAAAAACTGGAAGCCAGCAAGGTGGATATAAATGTTAAAAAACCAAGTGATTCTTCTCAATTAATCGCTATTTTGTCAACGGTTCTTCCTCTCTTGTTGATAATCGGTTTTGTTGTTCTTATGGCGAAGACCCTTCAATCAGGCGGCTCTCAGGCAATGTCTTTCGGCAAAAGCAAAGCCAAACTTCTGCTTGACAGTAAAGTGAAAGTTACTTTTAACGATGTTGCCGGTATTGATGAAGAAAAACAGGAACTTGAAGAAATTGTAGATTTTCTTAAAAACGGTGAAAAATATATTAAACTCGGAGCTAAAATACCTAAAGGCGTGTTGCTTGTAGGTGTTCCCGGTACAGGTAAAACATTAATGGCAAAAGCAGTTGCCGGTGAAGCAGGCGTCCCCTTCTTTTCAATCAGCGGTTCTGATTTTGTGGAAATGTTTGTCGGTGTCGGTGCTTCACGTGTTAGAGATTTGTTTGAACAGGCTAAAAAACATCAGCCATGTATTATATTTATAGATGAAATTGATGCTGTTGGTCGTCAAAGAGGTGCTGGCATGGGCGGCGGTCATGATGAAAGAGAACAGACGCTTAACCAGTTGCTCGTTGAAATGGATGGTTTTGATGAAAACACAAATATCATCGTAATTGCCGCAACAAACAGACCTGATATCTTAGATAACGCTCTTTTAAGACCCGGTCGTTTTGACAGACAAATAGTTGTACACAGACCTGATATTTTGGGCAGAGAACAAATATTAAAAGTTCATGCCAAAAACAAACCTCTTGCTGATGATGTGGATTTAAAAGTTCTTGCTAAAAGAACTCCCGGCTTTACCGGTGCTGATTTGCAGAACCTTTTAAACGAAGCGGCTCTGCTCGCAGCACGTAAAAATCAGGATAAAATTGATATGCCGGATTTGGAAGAAGCCATTGATAAGGTAATTGCAGGTCCTGAAAAGAAAAGCAGAATTATTTCCGATGAAGAAAAAGAAAATACTGCTTATCACGAGGTGGGTCATGCTTTGCTTGCTAAATTACTTAAAAATACAGACCCGCTGCATAAAGTTTCTATTATACCTAGGGGCATGGCACTTGGCGTTACGATGACGCTGCCGGAAAAAGATCATTTAACTCTTAAAAAATCACAGCTTTTGGATAGAATCACAATGTTGTTAGGCGGCAGAGTTGCAGAAGAAATTATTTATGGACCGGATTCAATTACAACCGGTGCGCAAAACGATTTAGAAAAAGTCACTGCAACCGCAAGAAATATGGTAACAACTTACGGTATGTCTTTTAAAATGGGTAATATGGCATACGGCAAGAGTGAAGAACATGTGTTTATGGGCAGGGATTTCGGTCATTCAAGAGATTACTCTGAAGAAATTGCTGCTGATATAGACAGAGAAGTTAAAAAGATTGTTGATGAAAGATATAATCTCGCTAAAGAACTTCTTTTGGGCAACAGAGATATGCTTGAAGTTATTGCAAAAGAACTTCTTGAAAGAGAAACTCTTGATGAAGAAGAATTTGAAGAAATTATGAAACGTGTTGAAGAAAAAAGACAACGTCATGAATTGTGATTAATTTTATATTTAAAATAAAAATCCCCTTTACTTTTTGTAGAGGGGATTTTTATTATGTAGTCGGTTTTTTTATTTCATCTTTTGCTTCATTGATAATGCTTTTAAAATTTTCGTTTGTCTTTTTAATATTGATTTTTATTTTTTTTGTTAATAATTTTTTAACAAGCTTTTGTCTTTTCGGGGTAAAATTTGCGCCGAATGCATCGCTGTAATCGGTGACAACATTTTTTATAAAATTTTTTATGATAGAGTAATTTGTTTTAAAAGATTTTACCCAGTTAACAGTTCTTGTAAAAATATTTTTTGAGTACGGCAAAAAAGTCTTTCCCATCTCAGTACTTTTTTCATTCATTGTTTTAACTAAAACATCTGTTTCTTCAGGGGCTATTTTATTTAAAATTTTAGAAAAACCGTTAATAAATTTTCTTTCAGTTTTTGTTGCACTAAAAGCTAATCTTGTAATTGTAAGCATGTTTAAATACCTTTCTGTATGATGATATAAAAATGCTGAAAAAATAAATTTGCTATGGGTAATATGAATTTAATTATTAAAAATTGTCATAAGTAATTTTACTGTAAAACCGTTATTTATTTAATTTTATATTATCCAGCGTATTTTGGCTGGCGAGTATTGAGGTTATCGAGTTTGAATTAAATATGTAATTTGCTGCATTTTGAATATCCTGCGGGGTTATTTCATCAATAAGTTTGAGATTATTATTTATTGCATTGATTCCCTGAATATTATCTTTTGCCGAGTTCAATACGACAGTTTGTGAGGCAGAAGATTCCAGAGAATTAAGGATTTGTGTTTTTATTCGTAATTTTGCCGCTTCCAATTCTTCCTGCAAAACAGGTTCTGTTTTTAATAATTCAATATGTTTTTTAAATCCATCGAGGGATTTTTCAACATTGTCGTACTGCTGAATATTTTCTGACGGATTGTCGGTGGTCGTTTTTATACTTAATGCCATAACACCTGTGTTGCCTACAAAATCTATATTTGATTCTACTCTGTATGCAAGTTTTTGAGTTTCTCTAAGGTCATTAAAAAGTCTTGAAGAAGCACTTCCGCCTAGAATTGTGTTGAGCAGCGCAAATACTGCCTGATCTTTAGGATTGTAATTTGTTTTAAATTTAAAATATTGTATGATATCAGCCTGATTTCTGGGCTGGGATTTTGTTATCACTTTGTTTTCTGCAATTGGTTCAAACGATTGGAATACTTCTGTATTGAACGGTTTAAACAAACCTGAATTGTTAGACAATTTAGATATTACTGTTTGTTCCAGTTCAGGCTTTTTTTGAAACGGTGCTGTTAACACACCTTTTGCCATTGCATTAGTTTTAATATAATTAAAAAAGCCCTGGACATCAGCAAGTGTTGTTGTGTCAATAGATTGAAGTATTTCTTCTTTTGTTGCGTATTCGTTTAAATTCGGAAACATTTGTTTCAAAGCCGGGTCAGAGGCAGATTCATCAAGATTCATGACAGCTTCTCGGACAAGATTTTTTGCATAGTCTAATGCGGAATCAGTAAATCTCGGCTGGTTAAATACTTCTTTTATAAGCTCCAGTACATATCCGGTATCCTGTGCAAGTGCTTCAAAAGAAGCATTCACAGAACGAAAATCGGTATCAAATTTTAAAGTTATACCTGATTTGTGCACATCTTTATAAAATTGTTCGTAATTTTTGGTTTTGCTTCCTTCATTAAGTAAAACAGCAAGTATTGACGGAACAGCAGGTTTGACATTTGCCGGCACAGTAGTTTGCATTGTTATTTCACCTGTTGCAATGTCTGATTTATTAGGATTTAAAACAAGTTCCATATTGTTTGCAAGACGGTATTGTTTGATTTGTGACATATCAAGCATCTTGTCTTCCAAACGACCTTTAAAAGCTATACTTGCAGGTCTGTTGTTTTGTTGTGTATTTATATTGTTTGCTTTTTGATAATTTGCAATAATTTGTGTGTCATCCTGACTTTGCGGATGTACAACGGTTAATGATACCTTGTTAAGGTCAAGATATTTTTTTGCAAAATTGCTGACATCTTCACTCGTTATGCTGTTAAGTATTTCAAGATAATTTTCAACATAAGCAAGGTCATCATCAAGCATTGCATTGCCTAACATCATATTAAGCATTTGAGAGCTTTCGGAAATTTTGGAAAAAGCCATTGTTAAAATCTTTTTGGCGGTATTAAGTTCGTCTTGCGTAAGCGGATTACGTGAAATGTTGTCGATTTGCCTGTAAATTGTTTTTATAACTTCTTCTGTTTTTTGTGGTGTTGATTGAGAAGCAATAAGTATAGTTTTGGGGTCTGTCGGTCTGTTGCCGACACGTTCGATGTTCATAAGGGCAGAAGACTGGATTTTATTTAGTTCTTTACTTATTCTTGCATTTTTGTAACCTAAAAGTGCAGTCATAAGAACTTCCATGGTTATATTTTCTTTGGTGGAATTGTTGTTAGGACCAGCAAACCCGAGTGCAGTAATAGTTGACTGTGCTTTTGGCATTTTTACATCGACACGTACAGGATTGGTAATGCTTTTGAAGTCCTGATATTTTCTGTTTTGGGTAGGAACAGCAATATTTTTGTTAAAGTATTTTGCAATTGTATTTATTGCTTCCTGCGCAGGAACTTCGCCAGTAACAACTGTTGCACAGTTATCGGGCGTGTACCAGAGGTTGTAATAATCAAGAGTATCTTTGTTGGTTAGTTTATTAATATTAGAAATAGAACCTGCAACAAGATCTTGAGAAGTGGTGTCTATTTGATAAAGATTTTTTATACAGGTTGAAAAAGCTGCATTTTCCGGCTGGTCGCCTACCATCGCAATTTCCTGAGTAACCGGACCTTTTTCTTTTTCTATCATATCAGCTTTGTGCGACGGGTATTGAAGCTGTTCCGACTGGAGATACGTGCTTGTATTAAAGTCATCGCTGCCTAAAAGCTGGGAAGTAATGTAATAATTTGTCTGTGAAAATCCAGTAGAGGCGTTTGTCATTGCGCCCATTTTGTTAACGATTCTGAAAAAATCTCCTGCATTTAAACCGCCGTCAGGTCCGTTTGAGCCGTTGAAGGCCATGTGTTCGTTAAAATGGCTGATACCTCTTTGTGCGTCATTTTCGTTCATCGAACCTACGTTATAATAAGTTTGAAGAACAGTCGGACCTTTTTTTTCAAGTATTGCAACTTTTTGACCGTTAGCAAGCTGATATAGTTTTGCAGGGTTTGAGAAAGCCAGTTTTATATCTCTTATATACTTATACGGCATAGGCACCCGAGTCAGGGCTTGTGCCTTTAGTGCTTCTACCGTTTTATCCGTTGTTTTTGAGTCGTTGCTTGGGATTGATGTTCCGTTAGGATAAGGTTCAATCTGTGTCGGCACCGTCGTAGATGGATTATTTACGGTGTTTGAAACATTATTGCGCACATTGCCCGATTCAGGTGTTTGAATATAATTTCTATTATTAAAAACTTCCAGCTTCATAAAGTTTTTGTTGCTTCCTTGGTTTTTATAAAACGGCTAAAGTGAAAAATTTACCAATTTTTATATTCTCTTTTATAAATCTTAACAAAAAAGAGCAGAAGAATATACAGGTGTTTGATTATTATTTGTTGGGTAAACCAGAATCGTTAAATAAATCTTTTTAATATATTATTTTCTAAATCATGTATATTGTAAATTTTATCTAAAACATCAAAAGTTTCTTCAAGATTACTGACAATATGATTTTTTAGTAAATCAAATAATTTAGTTTTTTTCATAAACATTTTGTATTGGTTTATGCTATAGTTTTGTTTCTTAAAAGAAAAATTGTATTCTCCATCCGCATCAGTAACAGAAATTTCATTAGAGCGAACTGCTAAAAGCAAAGGGATACATTTTAATGTTTCTGGATATTTATTTACTATGTTTTCAAAATCTTGTTCAATGTTCTTTGAACCAACAAGAGTATTTAAAATATTAAGTTCTACCTTAATATTATCAACATTACGGTGTACTTTATCGAAATCAACATAGTAACAATAGTCCGAAATACAAGGGCGAAATGTTGCCAACCATTCTTTAAAATTTCTAGTCATAATTCCTCACTAAAATTTCAGTTATTTTCCCTCTGCCGTTGCCATTAGCATTTATGGCACGAGATGCAAAAACTTTTTTAATTTCATAATTTGAGTACAATTCATTTACAAGTTTTGTATCTGAGTTAGAAAGCATAAACATTACACCTTTTGAATCCAGCTCATCACAAACCTCTCTTAGCTTAAACTGCATATCAAGGTCAAAACCGTCTTTGGTATAAGATGTAAAACTGGATGTTTCATTCAGCGGAACATAAGGCGGATCAAAGTAAACGAAATCACCTTTTTGAACTTTGTTTAAAATTTCTGAAAAATCAGCACAACAAATTTCGGTATTTTTAAACAATTTAGAACAATTAATTAAGTTTTCCTCATCAACAATTCTGGGATTTTTGTAGTTTCCGAATGGCACATTAAACTGTCCTTGTGAATTTACACGATACATTCCGTTAAAACAAGTTCTGTTTAGATATATAAAACGGCTTGCCTTTTTTACATCAGACCAATTTTGATACTCTTTTGTGCGGTCAATATTCCTGATTGCCATAAAATATTCTTTTGAAATTTCATGTTTATTCAGATTATCAATTAGTTCATAAACATCATCCCGAACAACAGTGTATAAATTTATTAACTCCTCATTCAAATCAGAGATATAACCGTATTGAGGTCGTAATTCAAAAAACAATGCACCGCCGCCGATAAACGGTTCAAAATATCTGTTGTAAGTTTTAGGCATGTTTTTGAGAAGTTCAAACATAAGCTGGCGTTTCCCGCCAACCCATTTGACTATTGGATATGTTTCCTCTTTTAAATTCTCGAAGACTACCGCCATTTAAATTCCTTATTTGAAAATTGCTGCTCAAACCTTTTGATTGAAAGGTCTAAATACTCTTTTTCCAAGTCTATACCGATAAACTTTCTTCCTAACTCTAATGCCATTATACCAGTTGTTGAACTTCCTGTGAATGGATCAAGTATTAAATCACTTTTATTCGTTGACGCAAGGATTATTCGCCTTAACAATTCTAAAGGTTTTTGTGTAGGATGTTTGCCGAAAACTTTTTCTGAGGGCTTTGGAGTTCCTATTGCCCACACAGAACGCATTTGTTTATCAGGCTTTTTGATAAAATCTTCAGACCAACTGCCATTTTTCATTACTTCATAGTTAAATGTATGCTTTGCATTATTGTCTTTCTTCGCCCATAAAAGTGTTTCATGACTTGCTGTAAAATATCTGCAACTCATATTGGGTGACGCATTGGGCTTAAACCAACAAATATCATTTAAGATTTTAAATCCGGCTGTCTGTAAAGCGAATCCGCAGGTATAAATTGAATGATAAGTTCCAGAAATCCATATTGTTCCGTTAGGTTTTAAAACTCTTTTACAGGCATTAATCCATTTTTGATGAAATTTGAAATCTTCTTCAATACCCTTACTCTCATCCCATTTGCCTTTATTTACTGAAACAACTTTTCCGGCATGGCAGGTAATCCCACCATTAGATAACAAATAAGGCGGATCCGCAAAAATCATATCAATAGACTCAGGTGTTGACTTGTTCAAAATTTCAATACAATCACCTTGGAATAACGTTATATCATCCTTTTCATAGACCTTTTGCATAAATCAATTATAATATAAAATTTTAAAGGTATTTAAAATAAGTTACTAAATTATCCAGAGATAATTTACAAATTATCATCGACGATTGCTTCAAAAAGGTCGCTTTTTATATTTAATTTTTTCAGCATTTCATTTTTGTGCGAGTCAAAGTATTCATTGCCGTCTTTATCTTTTTTCACCATTATGCGTAAAATTTTTCTGAATGCGCTGTTATCGTTGGTTACAATTCTGTCAGCCCAGTACAAGCCTGTTTCAAACATTTCTTTATCTATATATTCTGATTTGTCGGCTTTTTTAAGTCTGCAAACTTCGCATACATTTGCGAGTTCTCTTGCCGAATATCTGTTGCTTTTGTGTAATTCTTTTAAATAATTAAGCAGCGGTTTTGAAACAGCAAACCCCTTAGTTGTTTTTAAAGTAGCAGCTATTTCCAAAAGTTTATCAGTTGTTTTTATTTCATTAACATCGGGTTCTTGTATTTCATCCGGTATTAAGTATTCCAATTCCATTAATGAAGTATCGATATTGTATCTCGGGTTATCTGTCAGTGCGTAAGCCTGAAGGTAATTGCTGTCAACAAAATGTTTTTTATTACGGTAAACCGGCATGTCGTTATAGTCATAGTGTCTGTACCAGTAGTTTGTTTTGTCTTTTCTTTCATCAAAAAGTTCACTATCTCTAAAAAAATCCGGCGTAGTTTCTGTTTGAGTATTTTGTTTAAAGTTTATTGTATAAGGTATTGAGTTTTTTATATTATTTATTTTCATTATTTTGCCTTTAATTGATACCATCTAATATAAATCCAAATATAATTTTTTTTGCGTTTTATATTTATTTTCGTTTAAAAAAGTTACAATTAATGGTGTTGTGTTAGCATAAATTTTTTATTTTCTATATAATGGAATGTAATTATATAAATAAAAAGGGAAAATTAATGATAAATTCTGTTGTTTTGGTGGGCAGAGCCGGACAGGATCCGGAAATGAAATATTTTGAATCGGGAAAAGTTAAAACCAGTTTTTCTATTGCGGTCAACCGCTGGGATTCTAAAACAAAGGCTGAAGTTACTGACTGGTTTAATGTTGAACTCTGGGACAAACTTGCGGAAGTTGCCGGTGAGTATGTAAAAAAAGGCAGGCTTGTTGCAATAGACGGTAAACTCGCTTCCAGCAAATGGAATGATGCTTCCGGTGCTCAAAGAGAAAGATTTTTTATCAGAGCAAGTAATTTAAGACTTCTTTCAGGCGGCAGAGCAGATCAGGGTGCTGTATAAATTAAACAGGCAGAACAGGGTTAAAGAATGTTTATATCTAACAATATCGGTATTATTGCTGACGATTTAACGGGAGCTGATGATACAGCATTACAGTTTCATTTAAGAGGTGCAAATACACAAATTCTTCTTGATGATTCTATTATTCCTGAAAATAAAGTAAGTACTCAGGTCTGGGCTATTCCGACAGAAACCAGAAATACTGACCCTCACAGTGCTTATGAACGTGTTAAACAGGCAGCAAAAACTCTAGCTGATACTTATAATGTGGAATACTTTTATAAGAAAATGGATTCCACTCTCAGAGGGCATATTGCCGTAGAAGCTCTTGGTGTGCTTGAGGCTCTGGAATGGGATGCTGCTGTCATAATACCTGCTTTTCCTCAAGAGGGCAGAATAACTATTGGCGGTTATCATCTTTTAAAGGGAATTCCTCTTGAAAGAACTGAGTTTGCAAGAGATCCGAGATTCCCGATATATGAATCACATATCCCTACTGTTTTGCGCAATGAACTTCATAACGAACAGGACGAACTTGTTGACCTTATTGAATTTCGTACGGTTGTAAAGGGAGCCGGTCCTATTCTTAAAAAAATGAATGAGCTTATCGATAACGGGGTAAAGCTTATTGTGGTAGACGCAATATCTGTTACTGATATTGAACAGGTTGTGCTTGCAATTGAAAAAAGTTCTTACAAAATTTTACCATGTGGTTCGGCAGGGTGTGCTCAGGTGTTAGGTAATATCTGGCTGCCGGAAACTGAAAAGCATCATCAGGAAAGAACTATTCCTGCTTTACCCAAACTGCTTGTATCTGGCAGTGCAACACAAACCACAGCTTTGCAGATACAAAAACTGCAGGATGATGATGATATTGAAAATACCTATTTTATTGATCTTAAAATGGAAGATATTCTTGAAGGCGTAAATGAAGATATAATTAAAAGAGTATCGGAAAACCTTGTGAAAGATAATGTTGTGGTTGTGCATACATCAAACCTTACTGTTGATTCAAAAATTGTTTCACAATTTTTATTTGACAATGAACTTTCTAAAACTCAGTTTTTATCAAAAATCAGCGAATATCTTGCAACTTTGACGAAACGAGTATTGTTTAATAAAGATGCCATACTTATTACAGTAGGCGGCGAAACTTCGTTCAAATGCTGCAAAGCAATAAACAGCAACGCCTTGCAGATTATTGATTCAATACTCCCTGCAATTCCGTTGAGTCTTGATACTAAAGCCCAGTGGGTTGTGACCAAATCCGGTAATCTCGGTAACTCTAATACGTTAATAGATATTTTAAAATATTTTGAGCAGCATGAATAAAAGAATTGCAATAACTGCGGGAGATTTTAACGGTATTGGTCCCGAGGTTATTATAAAAGCATTAAATAAACTTGACTTGCCTGAGGACAGAGTTGTTATTATCGGCGCAAAATCACTTTTTCACGGATTGCATAAAAATTATGAAATTTTGGAAGTACCTTTTGAACCGGAATGGCTTTTGATGGGACAAGAAACACGTGAAGCGGGAGAGTTTTCGTATAACTGTCTTATTAAAGCCTGTGAACTGGCAAAAAAAGGCGAGATAAATGCAATTGTTACCGCTCCTGTTTCTAAAAACTCAATGCATCTAGCCGGACATAATTTTTCAGGTCAGACAGAGGTGTTAGAGAAAAATCTTGCTGATTTTTCTAAAGACGAAAAGGCAGAAATGCTTTTTGTATCAAAGGATTTAAGGATACTTCTTTTAACAAGACACCTTCCGTTAAAAAAAGTAAATATAACAAAAGAGCTTTTAATAGAAAAAGTGCAGAGAATATGCAGAGTGTTAAAAGTAAATTTTAATATTCAAAATCCTAAAATTGCACTGTGTTCTTTAAATCCTCATGCAGGCGAGAACGGTATTTTAGGTAATGAAGAAGCAGATGAATTTATTCCTGCAATAGATTTTTTGAAATCAGAGGGAATTGATGTGTCTGCTCCAATGCCGTCGGACACTTTGTTTGCAAAGGCGGCAAAAGCATATAAAAATAATCAAAACCAGCCTTATGATATATATTGTGCCTGTTATCATGATCAGGGACTTATCCCTATAAAAGTTCTTGCAATGGACGATACTGTTAATATGACAGCAGGTTTAAGCATAATAAGAACTTCGCCGGCACATGGCACTGCTTATGATATCGCCGGCAAGGGGATTGCCGGCGAAAATAGTATGATTTGTGCTATAAAACAGGTTTTAGTCTAATTGTGACATTAATTTTTGAAGATATTCTATTTGCTCCGGCTGTTTATGCACATAAGGATTTTTCTTTAAAAGTTTTTTTGCCGATTTTAAAGTAGAATAAGCTTTTTGTGATGATTTTTGTTCGTTGTTTTGAATTACCGATATTGCGATTGAATCTGCTACAATATCTTGAATAACAGAGTCAGCTGTTTTTAAAAGAAGATAGTCTATTTTTCCTTTTTCTTTACCTATGCAGGCTATCAAAGCCTCATCAGCTTCTTTTTCGGACATTTGTAACAGACATTTGTCTGTTATTCTGCTTTTATATACATTTAAAATTTGTTTGCTTTGACGGATTCTTTCTTGTCTGATTGTTAATGCTTCATCATATTTTTTATTTTCAGTAATTTGATTTATATATACCTGACAGGACGGGGCAAAAACATTTTTGCACATATCATTAAAGTCTTTGGACGGGTCGTAAAGTACTGCAGCTCTAAAAATTAATGATGCGCAGAATAATATAACAAATATAATAGAGTAAATTACCGCTTTTTTCTGAGTCATATTGATTTCTCCTTTAGTGTGTTTTCATAAACTATATCATATTTTTGTACACACAGGGAATAATCTTTTATGATGATATTTTTTATACTGGTCTGGTTAACAGATAAGGGGGTATTATGACAGAAATATTAGAAATGTATAAATGTAATGTGTGCGGAAATATTGTAGAGGTTGTTATCTCCGGAGCGGGAGAACTTGTTTGCTGCGGACAGCCAATGGAAAAAATGCAGGAGCAGAATAAAAATCAGGAAATGTCTGGCGAAAAACATGTCCCTGTTGTTGAAAAAGATGAAGACGGAATTAAAGTAAAAGTAGGCAGCGTTCCACATCCAATGGAGAAGGAGCATTATATTATGTTTATCGAGGTTAATTCAAAGGATAAAAGATATGTTAAAAGAAAGTACCTTTATCCGGATGAAGAACCGGTATTGAATTTAAAATGTTCTTGCGATAAAGTGATTGCGAGAGAATTATGTAATATTCACGGGTTTTGGACATCTGAGGATGAACAAGCCTGAAATACAGATTGGAGTTAAAAATGATTTCAGAAAAATTAAATGCTGCTTTTAACAAACAAATTAAAGATGAAATGTATTCTTCAAACCTTTATCTTTCAATGGTTGCATATTTTGAAGAAATAGGGCTTAAAGGTTTTGCAAACTGGATGCGTGTTCAGGTTCAGGAAGAAAATGCTCATGCTATGGGGCTTTTTGATTATTTAATTTCAAGAGATGGCAGAGTTATAATAGATGCTATAGATAAACCGGCATTTGAATGGAATTGTCCTCTTGATTGTTTTGAAGCTGTTTATAAACACGAACAGCTTGTTACATCATTGATTAACGGACTTGTTGATGTTGCCGAATCTGAAAAAGACAGAGCAGCCGTTTCTTTCTTGCAATGGTATATTAAAGAACAGGTTGAAGAAGAAGCAAATTGTTCTGAAATTTGTGCCAAATTAAAACTTATTGGTGATGACAAACACGCATTGCTTTTAATTGATCAGGAATTAGCCGCAAGAACTTATGTCGCTCCGACAATTGCATAGAGTGTATTATATTTGAAACCGAACAGGATACGGAATAAACGTATCCTGTTTTTGTTATCAGGATGTATAGGATAATTTTTATATAACCTGTCAAATATTTTAATTTTGTGTCATTCTGAAGCATTCAGCGTTGCGGTTTTGCAAGGATTGGGTGTGTTCAGAATCTGACCAATTGTTTTTATGATTTTTATTGAAAATCTTTTTCATTTCTATATATCCTTTTTGTAATTACTAATTCTATTTTGGGATTGATGTACAAATACAAATTGTTGTTATTTTTTCTTTTATGTTCATTTTCTTTCTTTTGGTTCGTTTCTTTTCTTATTCTTCGTAAAAAAAGAAAAAAAATGAACATAAAAAGATGACATTTGAAAATAGAAAACAATAGGCTTTGGAACATAAATTATAGGCATAAATTTTTTCTTTGATA
>CALUSA010000040.1 GCA_944323275.1 Candidatus Gastranaerophilales bacterium | reverse complement strand
CCTGCTTTTTTTTTTTGATGGAACGACCCCCTCCGAGCTCTTCGTCGCTTGTTAAATTGAAATCGCAAGCCAGGGCTTGCTCAGCCCGTCACCGGCTTTTTTTTATTGATGGAAGGAACCATTGCGACCTGATGGTCGCAGGTCAAATCTAAAATCGCAAGCCAGGGCTTGCTCAGCCCGTCACCGGCTTTTTTCAAGGATGGAAGGTACTCTGTATTCCTAAAAATGGAGTCAGTAGGAAAATAAAAAACAATTGAATCAGAGAATACTGTAACACCGCCGACCTTTGTGAAGTGAATTACAGAAAGTTATACAAACAACAACAAGCGAGGTTTGTTTGAGGCACGGGAAATTATTTGAACAAAATTAATCTTTATACGTTTAGCAATTTTTACGTGCCGAGTTGCCGAGCACAGGTTTGTGTTACTTTCTGTATGAACGGAGCAGCAGGTCGGCAAGTTTCTTGGGTGGCACCCGTTCTTTGCGCCAAAGAATGGGGGCCAACAAATCTATAATCGAGTTTTAATAACTAACAGTTTTTGATAATGTGCTACCCGTTGTTTATGTTTTAAGTGGACACTTCAAGGAACCATTGCGACCTGATGGTCGCAGGTCAAATCTGAAATCGCAAGCCAAGGCTTGCTCAGCCCTTTGTATTATTTTCTTGACTTGCTTTGTAAGCACTAATAAAATTAATCTTATGAAAGAAAATAATATAGATAACAATATACTAAGACTCAGTGCAAGATTTCAAAGAGTTTTCTATGAAAAAATCTACCCGCAAATAAATGTCGGCAGGTTAGAGATAATGCGCTACTCTTTTTTGGTTATGACCCTGCTGGCATGGGGCGTGTATATCTGTTTATGTGTATTATTTTACGGCTCTGAGCCTTTTTATGTCTTTTCCTTTGTAGGTTTAGGTATTGTCTTTTCTTTGTATTCTTATCTGGCAAGATTTTATAAAACTGAGGTCAAAAAGAAATATTATCAATCCATTGTTAACATTATGGGCTTAGAATGGGCAAACAAAAGCCAAAAAGAGTTGGATTCATATATCCCTGAGATTAATAAGTGTAAATTGTTTATGCATGCCAGCCATATACAAGAAGACGACATTATTTACGGAACTTTTCAAGGTGTAAATTTAAAAATATCTGATGCCCGTATTATTGATGAAGGTTATGAAACAAAAAATTCCAGTGAAAAGCACACTCCTACTACCATATTTAAGGGTATTATCGTTTATTTTGATTCCAATAAAAAAATTGAAAGTACTACTTTAATAAAGCCGAGAATAGATTCTACAAAATTCTTATCTGTTTTGAGCAACGGCTGGATATATTTAATGCTGCTATTTTGGACTCTGTTTGGCGGTTTTCTTTTCTTTGCCAGTATAGCAGTTGCAATTATTGATAAAAAGCTGCCTCATCTGGGATTGATGATGTTTGGTTTGTCATTTTTTTTAGGCTTCGGCTACTGGTTTGTAAGTTCGGTAATACTCAGAGAGCGTAATCATTTAAAGGGGTTGCAAAAAGTTAATCTTGAAGATGTAAATTTTTCTAAAAAATATAATGCATACTCTTATAATCAGGTAGAAGGGCGTTACCTTTTAACCACAGCTTTTATTGAAAGGTTTACGTATCTTGCGTGGGCGTTTAAAAATAATTCGTTAAGGTGTTCCTTTGTCGGGGATAAAATTATCATTGCAATACCTTCTCTGAAAGATTCTTTTGAAATAGGCAATTTGTTTGTTCCTCTGTCCAGCCCTAAAGCTGTCCGCTCATTTTTTAATCAAATAGCTTCCATACTATATATGGTAGACTATTTTAAACTTGATGAAAAAACAAATTTGTAACATACGGGAGTTGAAAATATGAATATCAAGGATTTGGACATTACTTTAACAGGTATTGACGTAAACGGAATAGAAAAGGACTTTAAAATTTCCGATTTTGCCGGTAAAACAACTGTTCTTTATTTTTATCCAAAGGATAATACGTCCGGCTGTACTCAAGAGGCTTGCGATTTCAGGGAAAATAAAAACAGGTGGTCGGCAAAAGCTCAGGTGATAGGTGTAAGCCCTGACAGTGTAAAAAGTCATATTTCTTTTAAAGAAAAACAGGGACTGAATTTTGCACTTCTTTCCGATTCACAACATTCTTTAGCACAGGCTTTTGGCGTGTGGGGCGAAAAATCCATGTACGGCAAAAAATACTTTGGCATAATCCGTTCAACTTTTCTTATTAATGAACAGGGTGAAGTTGTAAAAGAATGGCGAAAGGTTAAAGTAAAAGGTCACGTTGAGGAAGTTCTTTCAGTATTAGAAGGTTAGACAATATGACAACAAAATTCAAACACTTAAAAACCGGTGATACTTACGAAATGATAAGGGACGATGTAATCAACTGCACCAATGCAAACGACCATCAGACGATGGTTTTGTATAAGCGTGACGGTTATCCCGATTTGATTTTTGTAAGAGAAAAACAAGAGTTTTACGAAAAATTTCAAAAAATTATGTAAAATTGTTTGCCTGTCGTGCCAATCTGCAGGATAAGAACTATAAAGATTTTATCGGCTTGCACGGGTTCCCGACAGCCACACAGTTTGAGGGAATATCTTTTGTAACAACGCTGCCTGCACCGATTACAACATTATCGCCTATTGTTACTCCCGGAAGTATCACTACATTGCCGCCTAACCATACATCGTTGCCTATTGTTACCGGCTCTGCCCATTCTTTAAAAGTCATACGCTCTTTTGCATCAATAGGGTGACAGGGGGTGTAAATACCCACGTTGGGACCAACAAAAACGTTATCACCTATTTTAACCTTTGCACAGTCTAATATTATTAAATTGTGGTTAGAATAAAAATTGTCGCCGATTTCTATGTTGTAACCGTAATCACACTGAAACGGCGATTCTATCCACAGGTTTTTGCCGGCTTTTCCCAGTATTTTTCTTATTAGTTCATCTCTTTTATCTTTATCGCTGCGGCGGATAAGATTGTAGTCATAAGTAAGATTTTTTACTGTTTCCCGCTCGGTGTAAAGCGATTCATCAGTGGCATCGTATAGCTCGCCTTTAAGCATCTTTTCCTTTTCCGTAAGCATAAGTCCTCTCAGAAGTATTATATGATACTATATATTAGTTAACATAAACATTTTGTTAACTCAAAAAATGTTAATTTTGTAATATAATCAGATGTATAAACCGCAGATAATATAGAAGGTATATAATGGAAAAAACAGTATCAAAAGAAAAATCGTGGAGAGAATGGCACTTAGCCGAAGAACTTCAATATGTTCTGGAAAGAAGTAAAAATGTTATCATACCTAAAAAAAGGGATGAACTCATTGAACTTTCGCTGGGGTGTAAGGATAACGTTACTTTTGATGTAGCCTACGAAGTCCCTGATAAAGGTAATGTTGTGGAAGCTCATGTTACCCGCTGCAAAAACGGTATAGCCGTAAACTATCCGGATCCGTATATGCGCAGACGTGACCCGAACTGTATGGTGGTAAATAATATTGCTAATACAGATAAAATTACCTTTAAAGAAAGATTCGGGCACGATTTTGACGGCTTAAGAAAACAAACTCTTGATTGGCTGAGCAGCAATGAACTTATACTTGTGCCTTTTATGGCTGGCGGTACAAAGTATGGATATCCTGCATTGATGATGGCACCTAAGAATGCAGCCTTTTTTGCGGCAAGTATTTACGACCTGCAGGGGATGATTCCGTATGACAAACTTGAAAAAGACTTTGAACCCAGAGCAATAATATACGTAGCTCCGCCGTTCAGGCATTCTCATTTTGAAGGTAAACAGGTCGTTGTACACAATCAGCAAAATGATATCCACGAAGTATTTTCATACAACCTTTACCCCGGACCGAGTGCAAAAAAAGGCGTTTACGGCGTTTTGCTGGCTTTAGGCTTAAAAGAAGATTTTGTTACTGTTCACGCTTCAACAGTAAATATAACCACACCTTATGACAACGATATCAGTATCCTGCACGAAGGTGCCTCAGGCAGCGGCAAGAGTGAAATGCTTGAGTACGCACACCGTGAAGAAGACGGTCGTTTACTTTTAGGTAAAAACGTTGTAACCGGCGAGGAAAAATATCTTGCCTTGCCGCAGGGGTGTAAACTTCAGCCGGTAACTGATGATATGGCTCTTTGCCACCCGAGCTTCAGAAAAAACAACGGCAAACTTTGCGTTGCGGATGCAGAGCGTTCCTGGTTTGTCAGAATTGACCATATCAAAGGCTACGGCACAGACCCTAACCTTGAATTTGTAACCACAAATCCTAAAGATCCGTTAATATTTTTTAATCTTGAAGCACATCCTAACGCAACATGCCTGATATGGGAGCATGAAGAAGATTCTCCGGGTAAAAAATGTCCTAACCCGAGGATGATAATCCCTCGTGACCAGATAAAAAATATTCAAGATGGACCTATAGAAATAGACTACAGAAGCTTTGGTCTGAGAACACCGCCTTGTACGAAGGAAAATCCTTCTTACGGTATATTCGGTATGCTGCATATACTACCGCCGGCACTTGCTTGGCTGTGGCGTCTTGTTGCACCGAGAGGTTTTGGTAATCCGAGTATTACAAGCACGGGCAAAGATACGTTTAAACTTGAAAGCGAAGGCGTCGGCTCTTTCTGGCCGTTTGCAACAGGTAAAAGAGTTGATTTTGCAAATATATTGCTTGAACAGTTTATGAATACGACCAAAACAAGGAATATCCTTATACCTAACCAGCACATAGGCGCATGGGAAGTTGGCTTTATGGCTGAATGGGTAATCAGAGAATATCTTGCCAGACGTGGACAGGCTTCTTTTAAAAAGCTTAACCTTAAACCGGCACGCCACCCGTTAGGCGGCTATATTCCGGAAAACATCCATATTGAGGGCAACCCGATATCAAGAAAATTCTTTGACGTGTCAAAACAGGCTCAAATTGAACCTGAAGGTTATGATAAAGGGGCAAAAATGCTTGAAGACTTCTTTAAAGAAGAATTGAAACTTTATTTGAAGTCTGACCTTCATCCTCTGGGTAAAGCAATTATACTTTGCTGTATGGATAACGGTACTGTTGAAGATTATGAAAAACTTATTCCGGGTTCGTACTAATTTAGCTTAATATAAATTGATAAGCCCCTTGTAGCAGCAGGGGGCTTATCTGATACGTGGCTGTATATCCGGCATTAAATAATCCGTCAAGCAGCACTGTTGATTTGTACACGGAGCTTTAGCCCGCATTTTTATAAACATTAATTGCACGTGCGGTATCGAGATATTTAAGTACAGCCTTGTGATTTGGATCCCTTTGACCTAAAACGTGAACTTTAAACGCATTTGCGTCGTCATAAATCCCTGGGAAATTATCGGCTGCGCTTGCCGGCTTTTTCATAGGCGGTAATTTTTTTAACTGTCTGTCAATATTTTCCATTGCAAGACGTGCAGCCCTTGAAACTTCCGCACCTGACGGAACGTAAAACGATGTAACACTACTTAAACTCGGCATAGTAAACTCCTTTGAAACCTTTATTAATTTGTAACCCTTCACACTTTTGTTTATTTATAAACAATTCTTAAGGCAAAAAATTTACTAGTTTTGTAATAATTGTTACAATTGTTAATTTGTTTTAAAAAGCTGTCTGCATTCCGTTTGGCAATGTTGTGTTATATTCTGTCACCATAAGCATAAACGGAGAAGAAAATGTAACATGGTCATTGTCTACACATATAAGTTCTTTTGTCGGTTTTCCGTTCCCCTGTGTATGCTGGCAATTTGTATCGGATAAAAAGTAATTGTCGCTGCCAAGGGTATCTATATAACACATTCCAAGAGCTTTAAAATCAGGCATGTAGTTATTAACCTCTGTTGCGGAGCTGAATCTGTGATTTACTGTTTTATGTTCCTGATATTTATAAATGCATACATTTTTGTCGTGGTCATAATAGTATAACGGAGCTATATTGCGGCAATTATTTAAAGTTAAATAACCGTCAATCAAAGCTAAGGCACCTAATGAAAAAGGTTCGTTAAGACTTTTCTTTTGTGGTGAAGCCATCTTGAACACGTATTTTGATGTTGGAGTATAAACGCCAAATACATTTTTATCTGTTTTTCCCTGCGTAAAGTATTCAAAATTATAATTTTTGCCTTTTATGGTCAATGGCGGGATGTCTGTATTTATTTTGTAGCCCTGGTACTGATAAAAAGACTGCAAATAATTATAAATCTGTTCAAAAGTTTCTTCGTCTATATCCTCCGGCAGCTTGCCGATTTTTAATGCTCTGTTGCCGTGTAATTTTTCATATTTATCAATCAAAGCACTTTCCCGCCAGTCCGGACGTAATTTTAAAAGAGGTTCAATAGATTTTTCATTTTCATATCTTTCGGTTAAATATTTTTCAAAAGCTTTTCTGTAGGGATTGTTATACATAAAAAATCTTAAATAGTCTGAATTATCTCCCAGAAGTATTTTTAATGTTTCATAATTTTTTATGGCATCACGTGGTTTTCCTGCTATAGAATCAATAAGGTTGTAGCTTAAATCCTCATCATTTAAAATATCAGCGAACAATTCGTTCATTGCTTTTTCGTTAGTTTTAATTTTTAAAAAAGCCTCCAGAGGGTCTGTTTTGTCGTGGTTGACATACCATGTATATTCGTTTCGTAATTGTTCTAATGTCTTTTCATCATCGGATAATTTACCTTTAAAATTGATACCTAAGGCAGATAAATTTGATGCATAAACTTTTTGCTCTGCGTTTTCGGATATGGCAGGTTGCTGCGTTGTATCGACAGAAGCTTTTTTTATAGTCTTTTTGTCTTGTAAATCTATAGTCTTAGCTGTCGGAATATTGTTATAAAAAATTTGCATTGTTCTTGTACCTTTTTTTATTCTTTTTTATAAAAAATACTGAACAATGCAAATTGTTATTTTTATCTGTTAAGCTTAACAAAATTTAATTTTTTATTTTATTAAACTGTGTCCTGTCATTTCATCCGGCTGTTTGATTCCTAACAGTTGAAGAACCGTCGGCGCAACGTCGCACAGTGCACCGGTATCTTTAAGCTGATATTTGCCGTTTCCGTTGATTAAAATAAACGGTACCTGGTTTGTTGTGTGAGCGGTGAAAGGTGCGTGAGTTTTGGCGTCCTCCATATATTCGGAGTTTCCGTGGTCGGCTGTTAAAAGCATTACCACATTGTTTTCTTTTGCTTTTTGAGCAATTTTACCCACGCAGGTATCAACAGTTTCGCAGGCTTTAACAGCAGCTTCAAACACACCTGTATGACCGACCATATCGGGGTTTGCAAAGTTTACAAGAATAAATCCGTATTGAGGGTCATCAAGTGCCTTTAAAACATTTTCGCAAACCTGAGGCGCACTCATTTCCGGCTGAAGGTCATAAGTTGCAACTTTTGGAGAAGCAACAAGTGCACGTGTTTCCAGCTTGCCTGATTTTTCTTCACCGCCGTTAAAGAAGAAGGTAATGTGAGCATATTTTTCTGTTTCAGCGGTTCTGAACTGTTTGACTCCGTTTGCGTCAAGCACATCGCCTAAGATGTTTGTAAGTTTTTCCGGCGGATAAGCTATAGGCAGCGGGAAAGTTTCATCATACTGAGCCATGCAGACATAGTAGAGATTTTTTCTTACAGCTTTTCTTTCAAAGCCTGAAAATTCTTCAAAAGTCATTGCACGTGTAATTTCACGGGCTCTGTCGGGTCTGTAGTTAAAGAAAATGATTGCATCATTGTCTTTGATTCTGGAATCTGCATCAGCGTTTGTAATTGTCGGTTCAACAAACTCATCCGTTACATCTTTTGCATAAGATGCTTTTATTGCATCATCTGAGTTTGCTGCTTTTTCGCCTTCTCCGAGCAGAAGTGCATTGTATGCTTTTTCAACTCTTTCCCATCTGTTATCTCTGTCCATTGCCCAGTATCTGCCTGATATTGTCGCAATTTGAGGAAGATTGTATTTTTTCAGTTCTGTTTCCAGTTCCGCAAGAAATTCTACAGCACTTTTAGGCGGTGTATCTCTGCCGTCTAAGAAGGCGTGAACATAAACTCTTTTAAGTCCGTTATCTGCGGCCATTTTGATTAAAGCTTTTAAGTGGTCAAAAGAGCTGTGCACCCCCCCTGTAGAAACCAGCCCGTATAGGTGAAGCGAGGAATCATTCTTTTTAACGTGTTCGATAGCGGCTTTAAATTCTTTATTTTCAAAGAATTTACCTTCTCTGATTTCTTTGTTGATTCTTGTTAAATCCTGATAAACGATTCTGCCTGCACCGAGGTTAAGGTGCCCAACCTCAGAGTTGCCCATCTGACCGTCAGGCAAACCTACGTATTCACCCGAAGCATTAATTTGGGTATAAACTTCTTCTTTTTTAAGTTTGTCAAAATTAGGTGTATTTGCTGTTTTTGTGGCATCTTTAGGAGAGTCTTTGCTTATTCCCCAGCCGTCCATAATACATAACAGCACTCTTTTGTTATCTGTCATAATTTATCTCCCGTAATAAAAATTTTGTCTGTGTTTATATTATCTACGCTAAAGAAAAATTATCCACAATTTAGTGAAGACCTTTGTCCGAAAACAGGTCAAAATAATAGTCTTTTTGCGACGCAAACAGGCGGTCATCGTGGTTAATCAATTTTATTTCCATTTTGTATTCAATGGCTTTGTTGTTTTTTGTTATTCTTTTAATCCCTGAGGTGCCTTTATCAGCTGCGATTACAGTCATTGCTTTTTCAAAGTCAGCCATAAAATCAACACAGTGCGGAAACATATATTTGTCCATAATTTGTTGTTTTGCACATGCGGTTATTGTAACGTCAACACTGTCATTATCGTTGAGTTTGACTTTTGAAGTTGTATCCGAATTTACATAATCATTTTCAATGATATTTTTGAGAATAAACTTGTCAACCTGATTTTTAGGGTTAAAGCTGTCAACAAAAACAAGCAGATGAGATTTTTCGGAATCGTTAAGCTGCAAATATTCTCTGTATTTGCTTAAATATTTTATGGCATCTTCTTGAGAATCTGATTTATCGATAATGCCTTCGACAATATCTTTATAAGGAATATACTCAAGACTCTGCGGAACATTTAATATAATACCCGCACTGTCAAGGTAAATACCTGCTTTATTTATATCTGTTGAGCCGTCTGCTTTATGCGCATATTCTTTTGCCTGTGCAAAAAGTCCGCCGTCATATTCATTTTCTTTATAGTAGTTATAGGTATCCCAATTTTGGATAGTATTTTTTATCGAATCTTTCCCGATTTTATCAATTTGAGAGGTTAAATCAATTATAAATTTTGCCTTTTCAACGGTTTCTCTATCCAGACTGTCGGGTCTGTATTTGAAACACGCACCGGCAGTGCTGCCAAGTTCATTTTGATAAAGCACATTAATTGCCTTATCAAATTCTGTCTTAATAAAACTAAGCTCCTGATTCAATCTTTGCTGATTTTTGAGTTCTTCTATAACTTTTTGTTTTTCAAGCCTGTTTAATTTTTCGGTTTCGTGAGGGCTTATGTTTTCTTTTTCTATAATTTCCTGAGCTTTTAGTTCTGAGATTTCTTTGTCCTGCACTGAGTCTAAAAGTCTTAGGAATTTTATCAGGCTTTTTTTGTCTTCGCTTTCAAAGTTGCAGGAGTCAAATGCAATAATTCTTTCAAAAATTTTTTCATTGTTGCCTGTTTCGCTTCCGGCATGTTTGTTCAGGCACTGTCTTAGTTTTGTTTCGTCAAAGTTTTCATAATCTCTTTTTGCAGCAAGTATTGTTTTTGCTGTGTTGATTATTGATTTTATGCGTTCGGGAACTTTTTCAAATTTGTAATACGGCTCTTTTAATGAAGAAACGGGAATGCTTACGCCGTCTTTTACATATTTTATCTCATTTGGCTTTTTGTTGTTCAAATACTGTTCTTTTATTACGTACAGAACAAAATCATCATAGTCAACAGACAGCAGTTTTTTGTCATTTTCCGTAATTTTTAAAGTTTTGTTTTTTCTAAACTGCGCAACAGATGCAAAGGCGTTTGTATTTCTTAATTTTTCATACTTATCAAGAATTCTCATTGAAGCTGGAATAGCAACCTGTGCATAAATTTCCTGCGGATTATCGGTACTTTCCGTTATAATATCCTTAATTTTTCCTGTGACAAAATCATAGATTTTTTGTTCATTTTTTTTACGCATCAGCCTGTCGAGGTTTTCGTAAAAATCACGTGTAAGCATATCTTCGATTTTATCTGCTATTACAAATGCAGGGTCAGAGGGGGTATTAATTTTAGGGTATTTTTTATTTAATTCGTCTACTGTTTTTATATTTTCCAAATCACTGTAAAAATCCAGAAAAATCTTGTCAAGGTTAAAATTATCTTCTTTAATTGCTGTTTGGAATTTTCTTATTAAAGCATTGTCGACCTCGGGCGCAACGGGTTTTGGTATGACAAAGGGTTTAATCTTAAACAAATTCTTTTCTAACGTGTTAAACTCTTTTTTCAGCGATTGTATTTTTTCGGCTTTTTGTAAATCGGTTAAATGTTTTGAATCGGCAATAAAGTCGGCAGCATCTAAAAGCTCCTGCGCTCTTTGTTGCTTTTGCTGCATCTGGGCTACTACCTGACGTTCGTACATACGCAAAAGTTCTTCTATATCCATATCAGACGCAAGTATTTCGTCAAACTGTTTTAAAAGTTTTTTTGTTTCTGCCTGTTCATTAATTTTTCTGAATTTGATATTATTATTTGCTTTAAATGAAATATGCGTAAAGTCAAAAGGATATTTTGCTGTGCTATACCCGACCGTCATTGCTGCTGATTGACGGTTTGAGTTTTTTTTATAGTGATTATTTGCTCTGGTTGTGTAAATATCCGGTTTTATTCTGTTTATTTGCATTAAATTCTCCCTGCTGAAGTTTAAAATACCGTAACAACAATTTTTTGTCGTAAATTTAATCTTCTTGTTATAAAATTTTACAATATAATTTTTTATAGCAAAAAATAGTTTATTGCGGGTTTATATAACAAATATGAAGATAATAACAAATTTAAACTTGAAACGAACATTAGGTATTACACTTGCAGCCGCTTCTTTATACACGGCAGCTTCCTGCGCTAAACCCGACAGCGTAAATAAACTTCCAAAAGATACTTTTATTGCACAAAAGGACTCTTTTCCTTCCGCTAAAGATTCAACTGCAATACCAAAAGATACGCTGGTTCTTACCAAAGATACAATATCAAAACCGATAGAGATTTCGCCTAAAGGCACTGACAGCCTCGAGGTTTTAAAAAATGCCCCGAGTCCGAAGTTAAAAGTTTGCGGAAAAGATACTCTTGCAGTGATTGTGGTTGATTTGTCAAAGAATGTTTTGTATAAGTACAATCAAGACGGCGAGCCTGTTTGTGCCTATCTGGTTGCAAGCGGTAAAGAAAAATATCCTACGGATAAAGGTCTTAGGGTTGTGTTAAATATAGAATCATATCCGTATAAATCCGCACCTGCAGCCACCAAACGTCATAAAAAACCGTGGGATTACGGACCGAGAGCGATAATACTCCAAAAACTTGACCCGCAAACCGGAAAAAGAACCCCTACAGGCGAGTTTATCCATGGAAATAACAATCCAAAAAGCCTTGGCAAATATGCTTCTTTAGGCTGTATCAGAATGGATAACGAAGTGATTAAGCAGCTTGCAAAAGAAGTAAAACGTGGCGATTTAATTTTGATACAATAAGCTCATTTATTTATGATATCATTGCAGTATGTTTGATGCTGATTACAAAAAAACACTGGCAAATGAAATTAAAATTGAAAATTTATCGTTGTTAGATTCTGTTGCAGGAGAAAACGAACTTAAATTTTTATTATCAAAACTTGATGAACAAAGCTTTTCTCCGGGAAATCGTACGGATAAGAACAAAATTGATACTTTCGACTTGTCTAATATAAAAAAACATAAATTTTGTGCAAATCTGCATGTTCACACAAATGCCTCTGACGGTACTGCACCTGTCGAAGAACTTCTCGAGGCTGCACTAAAAATTGCAAATGATAATGCGGCATTTGATGGCAGCGGTTTTTTGCTGTCAGTAACAGACCATGATACCGTTGAAAATGCTCAAAAAGCACTGCAAATAGTTGTTTCTGATAAAGAAAAGTACAAAAATCTTAAACTTGTGTTAGGCGTTGAAATCTCCACAACAGCGACGGAGTTTTTAAATCAGCAAAAGACACTGGATATCCACACGCTTCTGTACTGCATTAACCCGTTTGAAAAACGTTTAACTGACTTCCTTCAAAAAAAGATGAAGTTAAAATACGAACTTGCTCTCAAAACGCTGGATAATTTAAAAAACGCATTATCCTGCTTGTTGGACGAGCTTAATTTGTCTTTAACTCTTGGTGAAGCAGCAAAAATTCATCCGATGATTACAAAAGGTCAGGATGAAGTAAGCCACCCTCTTAAAAAATACATTTTTGCACGGACACTATTTTCTTTTTACGTGGACAATAATAATGAAATACTTGAAATATTGAAGAATGAGAATATTGATAATGAGCTTTTAAGTTATGAAAAACCTGTTTTTAAATACAAAAATATGTTTAATAATGAGCGGTATTTTTACATATACAAAGATGCTCTTGAAAAATATTTGAATTTTCTGACCGGTAATAAATACTCTTTTGCTCTGCCGGCAATACCTGATTATATAGAGCAATATTTGTTAAAAGCAAAAGAAATCTGTGAGTTGTCACACCCTGACAAATATCGCAGCTTGGAGGCTTTTTCGGATTTTTTTCAAACGCTGGAATTTATAAATACACTTGAATACGGAATAACAAGTATTGCACACCCTGCAAGAATAAACACAAATTATGTTAACTCTGATAATTTGACTTTTTATGAGGAATTCTGGCACAGATACAAAACTGCAGGAAAAGACAGGGCTTTTGCTTATGAAAAGTATTATCAGTCGTATTCTTCCTCAAAACATTATGAAAGATTAAAGGCAATAGATTTGTCTTCGCAAAAATTTAACTTTGTTTATACCGGCGGAATCGACTCGCACGGTGCAGGCGTTTGCAGCAGAGCATAAAAAAATACCGCAATGAACATTGGGAGGTTCGTTTTTTGCGGTATAAAGTTCTTATATAAGAAGTGTGTGGTTATTATGAATTTATTGGATTAGTCTGTTTTTTATTGTATTTTTGCTCCTGTTGCCTTGTACAATCCTATGTAATCCACATTACAATCAAGTTTGTTTGATACAACGAGTTTGTTCATGGACAAAAGGTTTTCTCTCCTTTGCAGCAGGTCTAAGTAAGAAATCAGCCCTTCATCGTATTTGTGCGTACTGTAGCCGAAATCTTCTTTTTCAAGATTGTAAACATCAAGGTTTGTTTTGTATTTTTGGTCATCCTGTTTTAACGCTACAAGAGAGTCATTGACCTCTTGTATTGCGGTAAGGTTAGTCTTGTAGTAATTTTCAAGAGCCTGTTGTGATTGGTTCTTTTTCAATTTCAGATTTGCAACTTTTTTGCCGCCGGCAAATAAGTCAAACATTGCGCTTGCGCCGAGCAGACCGAGAACATTGCTCCAGTTAAAAGCAGTATTCAAAGCTGAAGAACTGAAGGAAATTAACCCTATTAAATTAATTCTCGGTAAAAATTCTTTTTTTGCCGCACGTGCATCAATACCTGCTTTTTCAACCATTATCGAGGCTGCCAGAAAATCCGGACGCTGGTCAATAATTTCTGAAGAAACAGAATCAGGCACTTTTACAAGATATTCGTCATCGTAGCTTGCTCTTGCTAAAGATGCACTGTTAGCCGGACTTTCACCGATTAAAACAGCAAGTGCATTAAGCAAAGTCGTTCTGCTTTTTTCGAGATCCATCAAATCAGCATTAGCCGCTACATAAGCTTTGTTAGCTCTGACAACATCGGCTGTTGAGGTTAAGCCGACCTTGTTTCTTTCAGACATTAATTCATAGATTTCTTTTCTGTCTTTAATAATTTCTTTTTGCAGCTCGATTAATTTGTCGGCTTTTATAATATTAAAGTATGTTGTGCCAACGGCAGAAGCTACTGTAATAAAAGCCGCACGTTCATCAATTTTTGCTTTTTCCCAGTCTTTTTTTGCTGAACGGGTTTTATCTCTGTTCTTTAAAAATATATCAGCCTCGTAATGCACTATTATGGGGAATGCCCACATGCCGCTTGTGTTGGTTTGTCCGGGCAGCTTTAGACCAGCAGGAGCAAAACCGCCTGAAACAGCAGGCAATTCTGAAGACATTTGCATTTTTTCCAGCTGTCTGTATTGTTCTATACGCAGTGTAGCTATTTTCAGGTCATGGTTATTCCTGATAGCTTTGTCAATGTATCCGTTAAGATATTCATCATTAAAGGTTTCCCACCAGGGCATGTTGATGTAATCAATTTGATACTGAGAAACCTGTGATTTTATAACTTTATTTTCTTTATCTTTTTTGCTTTTGGCTAATGCCGGTACGGGCAGCATGTTCAGCCCGGTAATACTTAGTGTGATAAGAGCAGCCAGTGCTTTTTTATATTTCATTCCATTCTCCTCGAAGAATTATGTTATTATACTAACATAATGTTATCATAATAACAACATGTTATTATGGCAACAATTTGTTTTTTCTTAATAATAATTATGAGTTTTATTCGCAAATTTTGCAAATATCAACCCATTCTTTAGCCTGCGAAATGTTAAAAAGTTCATCGCAGGTTAATTCTATGGCAGAATTAGGGCTTCCGCATGCCGGAAATACCGTATCAAATCTTTGCATTGAAACATCACAAAAAATATCGATTTTTTCTTTTACTCCAAATGGGCACACTCCGCCTATTGCGTGTCCGATATGTTCAATTACTTCTTCCGGGGTAAGCATTTTTGCTTTTGTTCCGAAGAAGGTTTTGTATTTTTTGTTGTCAATCCTTGTATCACCTGCGGTAACGACGAGAATACAGCCATTTTCCGTTTTAAAAGAAAGTGTTTTGGCAATTCTTGCCGGTATTACCCCGAGTGCTTGTGCGGCAAGTTCTACAGTAGCAGTTGATTGTGCAAACTCCAGAATATTTTTATCTTTGCCAAATTGTTTTAAGTAGTCTTTTGCTTTTTCCAGTGACATTTTTTTGCTCCGTTAAAATATAATACGATTATATGTCGTACAGATAAAAATTAAAATGACGCAGCAGACGAACATGGATAAAAATTATTGCAGCCAAAGTGAAAAAGCCGCTATATAAACATTATCAAGGTTTTCTGCTTTTTATTCTATATATAGTAACGGCTGTATATCTTTCGGCTGGAGAAAATTTCGGACCGTATAATTTAACAATCGCCGTTGTCGGAATTGTTAACCGATGTTTTTATATTGAGCTGCTCTTTAATTTCCGCAACCTCATAAGTAAGCCTGTTAAGCTGGCATTTTACGGGGTCGGGCAGCCTGTTATGCTGCAATTGCCCATCCACCATAACCCGTTGATGAACAACTCTGCCCGGAACGCCTACAACAGTGGAATCAGGCGGAACATCATCTATTACAACAGAGCCGGCACCGATTCTTGAATTTTTTCCTATTGTAAGGTTGCCAAGTACCTTTGCCCCTGCACCGACAATGACATTATCCTCTAGAGTCGGGTGGCGTTTGCCGTGTTCTTTACCTGTACCGCCTAAGGTAACGCCCTGATACAAAAGCACATCGTCGCCAATATAAGTGGTTTCACCTATCACAACGCCCATGCCGTGGTCAATAAAGAACCTTCTGCCGATTCTTGCGCCGGGGTGGATTTCTATGCCCGTAAATATCCTGCTCCAGTAAGAAATGAGCCTTGGTATAACAGGTATGCCCCAGTATCTGAGCTTATGCGCAATTCTGTGTAAAATAAGAGCATGCAGCCCCGGATAGCACAAAAACACTTCTACAATGTTGTTTGCGGCAGGGTCTTTTTCGTAAATTGTTTTTATATCTTCTTTAATCTGGCTTATAGCACGTTTTAAAAGCATATATCTTCTTTCTTTTTAGTTGAATAACGGTGTTGAGATGTATCTTTCTCCGTAGTCGCAAATGACCGTTACAATTAATTTACCTTTGTTTTCTTCTCTTTTGGAAAGCTCTAATGCTGCTTTAACATTGGCTCCTGAAGAAATACCGCAGCAGATGCCTTCTGCTTTTGCAAGGAGTTTTGCGGTTTCTATTGAATCTTTTGTTGTCACCGTCATAACTTCATCGAGAAGGCTTGTGTCAAGGTTTTTGGGTACAAAATTTGCACCTATGCCCTGAATACCGTGAGCACCTGCAATATTTTGTGAAACAAGAGGGCTTTCAGCCGGTTCTACGCCTATTATTTTAATATTTTTATTGTGCTCTTTTAAACCTCTGCCAACCCCTGTTAAAGTTCCGCCCGTACCAAACGAGGTGACGAAAATATCAACTTTGCCGTCAGTGTCGTTCCAGATTTCCTTCGCAGTAGTTTTTGTATGGATTTCAGGGTTTGCAGGGTTTGAAAACTGAGAGGGGATAAAACAGTTGCCGATATCGTCGGCAATTTTCATAGCTGCATTAACAGCACCTTTCATGCCTGCTTCTGCCGGCGTTAAGACTATATCAGCACCGTAAGCAGCTAGCATTTTTCGGCGTTCTGCGCTCATATTTTCAGGCATTGTTAAAATAAGTTTGTAGCCTCTTATTGCGCAGACAAGAGCCAGTCCAATGCCTGTGTTGCCGCTTGTCGGCTCGACAATAACCGTTTCATTATTTATAAGCCCCTGTTTTTCGGCCTGTTCTATCATATACAGCGCAGGTCTGTCTTTTACCGAATTTGCAGGATTGTAAAACTCTAGTTTTACGGCAATATCAGCGAATCCGTCATTGATTTTATTCAGCTTTACCAGAGGGGTATTGCCGATAAGCTCAAGAACATTGTTATATATTTTTGACATTAAACAAGCCTCATGAATTTTCTTTTACCTGATTGTAGCACTACAGGCTCTTTCGGTACAGACACCATAAGGGCTATATCGCGGACTTTTTCGTTATCAAGCTTTACCCCGCCGCCTGCGATGAGCCTTTTTGCCTCGCCTTTGCTTGCAACAAAACCGAGTTCCAAAAGCAAATCAAGGATATTTTTTTCTTCCGTCATTTTAAATGATGGAATATCTTGCGGAATACCTTTGTTTTGCACAACATTGATAAATTCGTCCTGAGCTTTTTTAGTTTCTTCATCGCTGTGATATTCGTTAGTGATAGTGTATGCAAGCTGCATTTTGATATCACGGGGGTTTTCTGTTTTTAATCTTTCTTCTATCTGTTTCAATTCTTCGTCAGATATATCAGTCAAAAGCGTAAAGTATTTGATAATCAAGGTATCTGGGATTGACATCAGTTTTCCGTACATATCTTTAGCACTGTCAGTTAATGAAATACAGTGTTCCGGATAAGTTTTAGACATCTTAACAAGCCCGTCCGTACCTTCAATCAACGGAAGCAGCATAACCATTTGAGGATTCGGCTTTCCGTAGGCTGTTTGAATTTCTCTGCCCAAAAGCACGTTAAATCTCTGGTCTGTGCCGCCGAGTTCTATATCTGCATCTATTGCAACAGAGTCATAAGCCTGCATTAGCGGGTAGAAAAACTCGTGTATGGCAATGGGTTTGCCTTCTGCGTATCTTTTTGCAAAGTCATCACGTGTCATCATCTGTGCAACAGTAACATTTGAAGCAAGTTTTAACAGGTCAATAAGGTTCATCTTATGCAGCCAGTCAGCGTTGTTTACAACCTCTGCTTTTGATGTATCTAGAACCTTTGACATTTGCTCAAAGTATGTTTTTGCGTTTTCTTCAACCTGTTCTTTAGTTAAAGCGGGACGTGTTTCTGATTTGCCTGACGGGTCGCCTACCATTGCCGTTGCACCGCCCACAAGCAGCACAATCTGATGTCCCAGCTCCTGAAATTTTTTAAGTTTTTTCATAACAACCGTATGACCGAGGTGTAAGTCCGGTCGTGTAGGGTCCATACCGAGTTTTACTCTTATTGGCTTGCCGGATTCTTTAGACTTTTGCAGCTTTATGGCAAGTTCTTTTACACCGCCAGGCAAAAGTTCCGCACCTCTTGAGATTTCCTGCGCCTGTTTTATAAATTCTTCTTTTAATTGAAATTGTGCTTCCATTTATATTTATCCTCTGTTTAGTGATTTTTATACTATTGTAACAAAAATAAAAAAGCGGTAGCAAAAAAATATATTTATGAGATTAATATATCTATAA
>CALUSA010000039.1 GCA_944323275.1 Candidatus Gastranaerophilales bacterium | reverse complement strand
AGGTAGGCTAAGACAGATACGTAGTATCTGCTTGCCGTATAGTTTTTATATCGGGGTCAGTTGACTATATGAAATATTTCATATAGTAGCGTGGTCGGATTTACCAATCCGACATAAGAGTTTGCTGCGCTAAATTTATTTAGCGCAGCCTGCTGCCTTATTGTTAATATATCAAAATCAATCATAAATTGTATTCCAAACATATAATTATATATGCTAATATAGTCTTGTTTATTTTGAAATTTAGTATGGAAATGGTGCGGCTATGGAAGCAATTAAGGATTTGTTTAATAAGAATTTTATAAATTTATTTTTGGGTCAGCTTTTGACCCATCTCGGTGACGCAACCATACAGATAATACTTATGGCGGTGCTTGTCAACAGCGTGGAAAAACCCGGTGGACTGATAGCTCTTATGCTGTTTTGTTTTGTATTCCCGTCTTTGATAGTCAGTGTGTTTGCAGGAAGTATCGTTGACCGTTTTTCAAGAAAAAAGGTGATGATAATAAGCTCACTGTACAGGGGGATTATCCTTGCGCTTTCAATAGGTTTTTACTTCTTAATGGCTAACGACGCTGCACTTGTGCCTGCAATAAAGATTTACGGCGTTGTGCTGAGCCTTTTAATCGGCGTCGGTACTGCGTTTTTCTACCCCGCAAAAATGGCTTCCGTGCCTAACGTTGTCAGTATTCAGGCACTCAAACCCGCCAACGCACTTGTGTCAGGCTCCGGTACGTGGGCATTGACTTTCGGTGCGCTTGTTGCCAGTACAATACTATTGCATATCGGTATTTTAAATATGTTTTATTTAACCTGTGCAATGTATTTTATCGCACCCGTGTTTTTGCTTACTGTTTCTTTAAGACGTGATGACGAGGCGTCTGCTTCACAATTTGACGTAATAAAAGATATAAAACAAACCGCTCTGTTTTTGGATAAACATAAAAAAGCTCTTAATATGATTCTGCTTGCGGTTGTTATTTCGTTAATTTCCGCAACTTTTTATAATGCAATGAACGCACTTGCCACAGATGTTTATCAGGTCAGCGTACAGGGGCTTGCCAAACTAAAATGGATGCTCGGCTGCGGTACTTTTTACGGTGCAGTTGTCATGATTTTCTGTTCTAAATGGTTTAAGACAAACAAAACTCTTGTAGCTGCATTTTTGGGGCTGTTTGTATTTTTAATTACCGCTGCTTTTTGTACAACGTTTTTTAAGGCAAGATTGTGGCTCGGGGCAATAGGGCTTTGCGCTTCTGTTTTGAAAATTACCGTTGATACTATTTTACAGAAGGTTTCGCCTAACTTTATCCGAGGTAAAATCTTTGCCTTTGCCTCAATGCTGGAAACATTTGTTTCGCTGGTCGGCATCGGTTTTGTTTCCGTATGTGCGGATATTATACATCCGCTGGCAATTTTCCACGGCATAGCTGTTTTATGTGCGGTTATGGTATTCCTGCTGCTGGCATTTAATAAGGAATTCCGCTATTTTGTACTCAGAGTTACGCTCGGTCAGATATTTAAGTGTTTGTTTAATTATAAATTTGAAGGTGTTGATAATATCCCTAAAAAAGGCAAAGTTATCCTTGCTGGTAACCATACGGGACATTTAGACCCGTTTATTCTGCAAATGGCAACAAAACGCAACCTCTGGTTTGTAACAGGACCTGCTGCGTTTAAAGTCCCTGTTATAAAACATCTGTTAAAATGGTTCAACGTGCTTCCGCTTAATTTCGGAGTCGGGATTGAAGCAATAGAAGCTGGCGTTAATAAGCTTAAACACGGTGAACCGGTTATTATCTTCCCTGAAGGCAAATTTACGTCTGACGGCAACCTCTGCAAATTCCACAGAGGCGTTGGCATTATGGCTAAAGAAGCTAACTGTCCGGTTGTACCTTTTGCAATTAAAGGCGGGTTTGAGGCCTGGGGCAAATTGAGAAAAAATCCTAAATTGTTTACGACCATTGTTATCCAGTTCGGTCAGCCGATTACAGATTTGTCCGGTACTGATAAAGAAATCACAAAAGAGCTTGAACAGCGTGTAAGATTTATGAAAACCTCGCTGGAGCACAGAGCCTTTTATAATATAAAAGAAACCGAGTACACAAATTTCCTCGATATTATGAAACAGTACAGCGACACTTACGGTCAGACAAAGGCTGTTTCGCTAAAGGTTAAAAACGGCTATGAAGAAATAAGCTATGTGGATTTGAGCAGAAGGGCTAAAAAATTCGCAAATTATTTGATGGAAAATGCCGACGCACAAAGAGGCGACAGAATCGCTATACTTTGCGAATCACGTCCGGAATTTGCGGTAGGTATATTCGCTTCTATTCAAACAGGGGCAATAACTGTTCCTCTGGACGTAAAATTGACGGTGCCGGAGCATACGCACATACTTTCCGACTGTACCCCGAAGATTCTGCTGTGCTCAAGCCACTATCTTGACCACGCACTTGAACTTAAAAATAACGTTCCTTCAATACAACAGATTTACGTTCTTGATGACGAAGAAAGACAGCACCCCGAGATATTGTCTGTTTCCAAACTCGAGGCAGATATTGAAAAAAGCTTTAACAGGGCACGTTCAATGGACGAAACTGCTCTTATCGTTTACACCTCGGGTACAACCGGCAACCCTAAAGGCGTAATGATTAGCTTTGGAAACATTTATTCTCAGATGAGAGATTTTGAAAAAATATTTAAACTTTCAAAAGACAATACATTGCTTTCCATACTTCCTCTTAACCATTTGCTTGAACTCAACGTGGGCTTTTTCGGAATGCTGTTTATGGGCGCAAAAATAGTTTACATAAAAACCCTGAACCCTAAAGAGCTTTCTGCAGCAATGAAGGACAAACAAATAACAAATATGATAGTCGTGCCGCTTGTTGCTAAAATGCTTAAAAACAGCGTGGATAAACAGCTTAAAAAACAGCCGGAACATGTTCAGAAAATTTTTAAATTTATGTATGCGGCTGCAAAATATATGCCCCGTTTTGTAAGAAGAATAATGTTCAAATCGATTATTGACGGGTTCGGCGGAAAATTTGAGTGCTTTATCTCGGGCGGTGCACCGTTAGATGCAGAAATTGCTGAGTTCTTTGAAAGAATCGGGGCACCTGCGTTTGAGGGCTATGGGCTTACGGAAACCAGCCCCGTAATTTCAACAAATCGTTATGACGCTCACAAAATAGGAACTGTGGGAAAACCTCTGCCTTCGGTTAAAGTTAAATTATCAGAGCAGGGCGAGCTGCTTGCAACAGGTCCGAACGTTATGCAGGGGTATTATAACAAGCCCGAAATGACTGCAGAAGTTATTGACGAGGACGGCTGGTTCCATACCGGCGATATTGCGGAAATTGATAAAGACGGCTTTATAAAAATTACGGGCAGAATTAAAAACATGATTGTTTTAGGCGGCGGCAAAAAAATCTTCCCCGAGGAAGTAGAGGCTGTTTTGGAACAATCTCCGTTAATAAAAGAACTCTGCGTGCTTTCTTTAAAAATACAGTCAGGCAACAAAGCGGGTACGGAAGAAGTAGGTGTAATAATTGTTCCGTCTGACGAGCTTGCACAAAAAAGTGACGAAGAAATCCAAAAAGAACTCGAAGCCGAGGTTAAAAAACTTTCCGAGGCTAACCTCGCAGCATATAAGGCACCGAGCGTTGTTGTTTTCAGACGTGAGGATTTGCCAAAAACTTCTACACAGAAGGTAAAAAGAAAAGACCTGCTTGAATGGTACGAAAACTTACAGACACAGCAGGTTTAAAAAAGGAAAATTCTATGAAAAAATTTTTAATACCTCTTTTTATGCTTATTTCGTTTACGGCAGGTGCATGCTTTGCTCAAGACTCTGCCGACAAGCAGACAGAATACAAAACCTTGAAGTGTAACAAAACCACAGGTGCCTGTATTGTAAGAGATAACGTTTCAAAATACGGCATTAAGGATAAAAACGGAAAAATTGTTCTGCCGGTTCAATATTCTCATATCTCGCTTTCAAAAGACGGAAGTAATAATTTTGTGCTGGTAAAAGATAACAAAACAGGTATTGCAAACCCCTCGGGCAGCTCTATTATTCCCTGTCAGTATTTGAGCATAAAAAAATTCAAAAAAGACAGCGGCAAATATGTTATTCAGACAGACTGGGACAATAAATACGGACTTGCCGATATGAAAACCGGAAAAATTCTTATTTCGCCTATATACGAGCATATTTCTTTAATGAAAAACGGCGCATACCTTGTTGAATGGAACGGCAAAGAAGGGGTTATAAATAAAGAATTCCATTCAATTATCCCTTCTCAGTATTACTTTATTATGCTTTTCCAGGGCAATGAATATTACAGGCTGCATAAAAAAGTCAGCGTTATAAATAAGGAAGTTCTGAAAGAAACCGTTGACAGGTTCGGCATAGCGGATTTGAAAGGCAGATTGGTCGTGCCTGTTGAATGCAGTTATATTGAAAAAAATAAATCTTCTTACCTGCAAAAGGTTGTAAAAGACGGACAGACTTATATATTTGACGCAAGCACGGGAAATTTAAATTTTCAATAATGAATAAAATTTTAAAAACGGAGAACAGTAGTGGAACATTTTGTATTTACTCCCAACGTAAAAATAGCAATTGTAATTTTGTATGCTTTTATATTTGTGATTATGGCAGCAATAAAAGCCGCACAAATTATCACCAAAAAAGATTTGGATAACATCTGGATAAGAATGAAATCTTTTTTGTTAATATGTTTGTTTTTTACGGCAGCATTTTGTTTTAACAAAATAGTTGCGTTTTTGTTTTTAATGCTGATAAGTTATCTGTGTTTGAAAGAGTTTTTGTCGCTTATTCCAACAAGAAAAACCGACAGAAAAGTGCTTTTGTGGGCGTATCTTTCTATCCCTGCTTCTTATTACATTATTTATATACAGTGGGCAACAATGTTTTATTTGTTTATCCCTCTTTATATGTTTATCCTTATTTCAGTGCGTATGGTTATGTCGAGCAATACGGAAGGCTTTTTAAAGAACCTTGCTGTTATACAATACGGGTTGATGTCAACGGTTTATGCGCTCGGGTATCTTGGTATGCTGGCAATAGTACCGATGCAGTACAATCCTAAAGGCGGATGTTTAGGACTTTTGTTCTATATACTCATTTTGACTGTGGCAAACGACTTTATACAGATGTTTTGCGGAAAAGCTCTCGGAAAACACAAAATTATCCCTAAAGTCAGCCCTAATAAAACATGGGAAGGCTTTATCGGCGGAGTTGCGGGAACAACAGTGCTTTCTGTTGTGATGGCATATTTTCTGACTCCGTTTACGATTCCTCAGGCAATCTTTGGCGGTGCGGTGCTTGCAGTATTCGGGTTCTTCGGCGATGTTACAATGTCTGCCATCAAAAGAGATTTGGGCGTAAAAGATACAAGCACGCTTATCCCCGGACACGGCGGAATTTTAGACAGACTCGACAGCCTGTTGTTTACGGCTCCGTTGTTTTTCCATTATTTTGCGTATCTTAACACAATAGTTTTTGTGAAAGGCTGAAAAAATGTTTTATAACTTTTTAAAATATCTTTTGTTTGTAATTTTCATAAAACCGTTTATTTATCTGGTGTTCGGTATAAACGTGTCAGGCGTCGACAATTTGCCTAAAGTCAGCAAAGGTGCGTCTATTATAGTTGCAAACCACAACAGCCATTTTGACACATTGATTTTGATGAGTTTGTTCTCCGGCTCTCAGATATTAAAAATTCATCCGGTTGCGGCAGCGGATTATTTCTGCAACACAAAGCTGAAAACTTTTATTTTTACAAAATTGCTCGGTATAATCCCTCTGTCACGCACGGTGCATAAAGCTTCTAAGGAAGAAATTTTTAAAGATATAAACGAGCCTTTAAGAGCAGGCGAAACAATTATAATTTATCCTGAAGGCACACGTGGCGAAAACAGCGAGCTTTCAAAATTTAAAACAGGGGTTGCTCATATTGCAAAAATGAACCCCGATATACCTGTTATACCCTGCTACATTAACGGACCTGACAGAATTTTGCCCAAGGGATCGCTTATGTGGGTTCCTTTTATTGCAGATGTGTATGTAGGCGAGCCGGTTTTGTACGACAATACTTCTACAAAAGAGTTTACTGAAAGGATACAAACCGCTGTACAAAAGTTAAAAGAAGAACACAAAAGACGGGAAGAACTGTAAAATTATAGTATAGAAAGGCGTTATTATGCTTATAAAAAAAATATTTACGGTGTTATTGTTTCTTTGTTTTTCAGGTATCGGCACGGCTTGCAATGCTGCCGAAATCAATCAGGCTCATTCTAAAAACAATATTGAAATGCTCAATTTTATCCCGCACAGTATGATGAGGATGGAAATGACCTCGACACTTGCCTCTGAGTGGGACGGAATAGTAGGAAGCTCGGATGTGCCGAGCGAAGAATTATTCAAAGGCAGGCTGGAACTTCCGTGGCTCGACGGGAATTACATAGTCTGGAATACGGGTATGGGAAATTTTCCCGATATACACTACGGTGCCGAATACGATAAAAATAAAAATATGACAGGATTCGTTGTTATACAAGAAACGGAAGCCCCGGGGGCAAATATCGCAATATATCAGTATGATTACAAAAATTTTGAAGGTCCTTTAAAAAATATGATGATATTTTATAAAGATAAAAACAAATCCTCATACTGGTACAGTGCTGACGGAAAACTTCAGGGTGTTTGTTATGCCGGCAAAGCAGAGGCAAAAACACAGAGTGCGGCTAAAAATATCAATGTTTTGAAACAGCTTTCAGAGATTATGGCAAACCCTAAAGCAAAAAAATAACAAAGGAGAATAAAAATTATGATTTCGGTGTATCAGTTAAAAAGTAGATTTCAGGGCATTTTGCGCCCGTTGTCGGATAATTTGTGCAAAATAGGCGTCACTGCCAATATGGTTACTGTGTCGGCGTTTATTCTGTCAATAATAACAGGGATTTTAACTTATCTGTATTCTCCGAAATACAGTTGTGTGTTCTGGATAATGCCTGTTGCTCTTTTTGTGAGAATGGCTCTAAACGCAATAGACGGTATGCTCGCACGTGAACATAACCAGAAAAGCAACCTCGGCGCAGTGTTGAACGAACTCGGCGATATACTGTCGGATGTGGTTATTTATGTTCCGTTTTTGTATGTTTTAAATTGTAACGTATGGCTGATATTTTTGTTTACGGTTTTGACGATTATAAGCGAAACAGTAGGCATTATGGGCGTTCAAATAAATGCCTCAAGACACTACGAAGGACCGATGGGCAAAAGCGACAGAGCTTTCTGGTTCGGGGTGCTGGCTATTGTCTGCGTATTTGTTACATTACCGGCGAAGGTGCCTGAGATATTTACGGGGCTTGTTTCTTTGCTGCTTTTGTACACGGCATACAATAGAATAGCAGGTGCATTAAAGGAAGCTGCTAAGGCAAATTGCGGTAATGAGTAATGGGTTTTGGGCTAAATAAATAAAATACCAATATACTTGCAAATACTCTAAATTTCTGTCCGCTCAATTTTATTAAACTTAATTATAATATGGCTCTTAAGAGTCAATTTGTACTAAATACAGCAATTGAACGGTTTACTTTTTTAAAAAAGACATTAAACTAAACATGCATAACTATGTAAAGGAGATGTCTTATGGCATTAATGAATGGTCAGGCTTTGTTTGCCAATGCTTTAACAGGTTTATCCAACACTTATTCGATTCTCGCTAAAAACAGTTCAAACTCCGGCGGGATAACCATTGACGAAATTACAAATCCGTCAACCACTGTATTACAACAACTGGGCTACAATACAACATTTGCACAGTTTTTGTCTTCTAACTTTGCAGCAATAGACAAAGACGGCGACGGAAAAATCAGCTCTGATGATATGAGCAATCTGACAAGCAAGTTGTCGCAGAGCGGTTTGAGCTATCAGGAACTTTGCCAGCTTTGCTCGAGCGGAATGGGCAGCAGCGAAATGCTGAGCAATGTTTTGACTTATTTTAATCAGATTGACACAAACAAAGACGGCAGAGTTACAAATGCGGAGATACAGGCATTCAGCCTTAAAGCTGACGATGAAAAGTTAAAAACAGAGTACAAGTCGTTTAAACCAAGCTCTATGAGTGTGTTCTATTCAGACAGTGATTCAGACAGCGAACCTTCCAGCCTTGTGGACAATTTGTATCCGCAGGACAAATCATAGATAAACGGTTATTTCTAAAATATCAGGATAAATTAGGCGGATAATTTTTATTGTCCGCTTTTTTTTTGCTATTTTGTTTTGCAGCTGCAAGGACGACTTTTTAAGCCGTCCTTACAGGTGTAGTAAAAGTAACATGTTTTTTTTTGTGCGGATTTTACAGGCTAAACACACTCATGTTCTATTTCTTCTTCCTTCATCATTTTCTTTAGTTGTTCAACCGATACAGTGTCAGGTGCCTGTGCCTGCGGCTCAAGCCCTTTTTCCAAAAGCTGCGCCTGTTTTTCTTTTAGCGTTTCATCAGCAATGACTAAATCTCTGCCTTTTGCCGCCGAAATAATTTGAAGGGTCATTTCTGTCGGAGAACCTTCTTCCCCTGTTTTTTTCTGAATTTTATAACTTTTCCAGTCATCGGGCAGCTTGTTTATTTCCGTATAGTCCATGCCTTCGTTAGAAAGTCGTTTTTGTATCTGTGATTCGAGAATTTTAGTCACATAATCTTTTTGAGATTTGAATCTGTTCGGTATAACTATTTTTGTACCGATGACTTCTTCAGGGTCACGTTTTTCGTATTTTTTAAACAAATCGGCAGCTATTTTCAAATGACCTATTTCGTATTCCAAAAACATTTCCCAGATTTTTTTGATACGTTCGTCGACTTCATCTTCTACGCAGGTGTAGTAGTTGCACACCTCGGTAAACTCGTGCAGCAGCAGTTTTTCAAACCAGCTTTCCGTAGGGTCAATTAACGACTCGTACATGGAAACATGTTCTTCTTCTACGTCTTTAATTTCGGCATAGGTTTCTCTGATACACTGGTTTCCGTATTCCATTCCGTGTTCTGCGTAATAGTTGTGTGTCTGCTGTTCTCCGGAAACAAGGGTGTAAATATTAACCTTGGTCTGTGGGTCTGCCGTAGTTTTGTCGTAAGGTTTTCTAAGTCTTAGGGTGTTGTCGTTGTGATGATTCTGTGTAGGTCGGCTGAGCATAACATCAGTCTGCCCCTGAACTATATCATTGGGGCTGATTCCGTGTTCAAAATACGCCCACTGGCTGTATCGGTAAAGATGGTCAAAATCTTCCAAAAGACCGAAATCAAAGGTTTCTTTAACATAAGGGTCCGGTTCATTCTGCGCCATCCAGGCTGTTAAATCTACCGCCACCTGCTCATAGCCCAGTGTTGTTTCCAAAATTGACTGGTCTGACGGCGTAAGCCAGTTAACTGTTGTTTGCTGCATATCTTCAATGCGTCTTGTCATTGCAGTAAATTTATTAACCTCGGGGTCATTGCAGTTTCTGGCAAAGTTGTGTTTAAAATTCCAGGCTTCGACCTCGATACCGTTCATCAATATCTGTCTTGTCCTTGTATAACAGTCAACATCGTTTTTGTTAAACGGTTTTTTAGCGATTTCATGCCAGTTTCTTATTTGTTTTTCTATAGGGGTTCCTTTTTCTTGTAATGGATTAAAACTCATATTTTTACCTTTCATGTTTATCTTTTTCATATTTTTATAAAAAACAGTATGAAGTTTTTTTAAGGATAACCTCAAAAAATTAATTTTTTATTACCCGATTGGCGGCTTTTGTAAAAGAATAATAAAAATGAAAATACGACATTAAGGCAATAAATATCAATTTTTGATTTTTGATAGCAAAAAAACTCAACTTTGCGGTTTAAATAATTATATAGAAACTGAGGGCTGCAGAAAGGATATTTATGTTAAATTTGAGTGTTGTGAGGGCTAATGGCGCAAATATTGATAAATCACGAAATATAACCTTCTCGGGTGTGTCGGACAAGCCTGAAAAACGGAAGAAAAATACAATAGCTGCTAAGGCAACAATGACAGGTTTGTCAGCTACTGCGGCAATCACTGCAGGGATACTTGCGATAAAAAAAGGTCTGGCAGCAAAAGCACTTAAAGAGATAAATACGAAAAATCTTGAAAAAGCTAAAAATACCATTGTGGACACCGAAGCATATATTGCCAGTGTCCTGCCTTCAATAAAGGATTGCACGGCAGGAGAAAGGCGGGTTATAAATGATGTAACGGAATATTTGCAGCATAATATTTTTCCATCAAGAGCTGAAATTGCAAAAAAAATAAAAGAGTCTGTATTATTAGCCGGAGAAGATTTCCGCCCGGTTAATAAGACAGTTAAATTTGCTGACGGTGAAGTGGTAAATATTATTTATGAAGGCAATACCCTTGATGTAACCGCTGACGGAAAACTTCTTCGTAAAATTCTTATTACAATAGACAATGGTTCACAAAAGATAACATACGAAAATATTGTGCTGCTCCTTCAGGAACAAATAATTAAAACACTTAAAGGCACGGAAGAAAGAATCGAAGTCATTAAAAAGGCAACGTCACACGGGCATCTTCCTTTGCAGAGAAAAATATTGCAACAGTAAAATTTTTCAACTTATGTAAACAAAGAGATGAGTCCGTCTGAACTCATCTCTTTATGTTTTTAAATGTATGGTATTGTTTTTAGTACAATTTGTATTTGATAACAGTGTTGTTGCCCTGCTCGGTAATATACATATTTCCGTTTTCTATAATCAGATAATACGGATTGGTAATGTTATTCATAAATGTATAAATCTTGCCGGCTTTGTTGATTTTTAAGATATTATTTTTTGTATAGTTTGCAACATACAAATTGTCCATTGAATCAATTGCAAGCCCAATAGGTCCGCCTAACAGAGGGCTTTTGGAAAACAGCTGTGATTGCCCGTTTGGCATTACTTTGTATATGCAGTTGTCGCTGTAGCTTGCCACATATAAAATACCTTTTGAATCAACAGCAAGCCCTGTAGGTCCGGAGAATTTATTGATAACACTTCTGTTTGCATTGTTTGCGGAATTGATATTATTCAAAGAGCTTTTGGCTTCATTTCTTTGAGCTGCAACAACTATTTGATTTTTAAGACTTGCTGCTCTTGAGTACAAATCATCGCCTTCTTTAATTTTTGTTACATAGAATAAGGCTCTTTCCGTGTTGCCGACTTTGTAATAAAGTTCTGCGAGTTTTAAGATGACCTCTTTGTCATCAGGGTCTAACTGATTAATTTTTGTATAGCAGGCAATTGCAGACTGGTTGCTTTTTAAATATTCAAACAACGAAGCCATGTTGTAATACGCATCGACGAAATCAGGGTCAATGGCAACAGCACTTTTGAAGGCTTCAATAGCTTTGCCGTATTCGCCTCTTTCGTATAAATCAAGACCTTCATTGTAATACATGGCACCTTCAGTTGAATACGCAAATGCGCTGCCGGCGGCACTCACGCCTAAAAGAAGTGTTAATCCGAGTGTAATAAATATCTTTTTCATAACTTCTCCATTCTCTGTTACTAAATAAGAGGACATTTTTGTTTATCTTTTACTGCCTGTTCAAAATTATACGCTATATTAAATAATTTTTCTTCTTGTAAAGCAGGCGCAAGAATTTGTAAACCTACAGGCATGCCGTCACTGTCATATCCGCAGGGAAGGCTCATGCCTGGAATACCCGCAAGGTTGGCGGTAATTGTACCGATGTCTGTCAGATACATGCTCAGAGGATCTGATATTTTTGAACCGATTTCAAAAGCAGTATTTGGACATGTTGGTGAAATCAGCACATCAGCCTTTTCAAAAGCTTTATCAAAATCTTCTTTGATTAATCTTCTGAGCTGCTGGGCTTTTTTGTAATAAGCGTCGTAATAACCGGCACTCAATGCATAAGTACCGAGCATGATTCTTCTTTTTACTTCATCGCCGAAACCTTCTGCCCTTGTTTTTGTGTACATTTCCAGAAGATTTTTTGCATCCTGTGTCCTGTGACCGTATTTTACTCCGTCAAATCTTGCAAGGTTAGAGCTGGCTTCAGCTGTTGCCAGTATGTAATATACGCCTATGGAATATTTTAATAACGGAAGCGAAACCTCTACGATTTGCGCACCGAGGTCTTTGTAAGTTTGTATTGCTTTTTCAACGGCTGCTTTAACGTCAGGCGCAACACCTTCTGCGAGTAGTTCTTTGATAACACCGACTCTTGCACCTTTAATATCCTTTGTTAAGGCTTTGCTGAACGCAGGTACAGGCATGTTTAAAGAGGTAGAGTCATGCGGGTCGTTGCCGCTGATTGCTTCTAAAAGCAGAGCAGTATCTTCAACACATCTGCCGAACGGTCCTATCTGGTCTAAGGAAGAAGCAAAGGCAATTAATCCGTATCTGGAAACACGTCCGTATGTGGGTTTCATGCCGACAATGCCGCAAAAGCTTGCAGGAAGTCTGATACTTCCGCCGGTATCGGAACCTAAAGATACTGTTGCTTCATAGCCTGCAACAGAGGCTGCCGAACCTCCGGAGCTTCCCCCGGGAACTTTATTGGTATCCCACGGGTTGCGTGTGATTTTAAAAGCCGAGTTTTCCGTTGATGAACCCATTGCAAATTCATCAAGGTTTACCTTGCCAAGTATGGGTATCAAATTTTCTTTCAGCTTGACGCAAACCGTTGCATCGTACGGTGAAACAAAATTTTCCAGTATTTTGCTGGAAGCCGTTGTTCTGGTGCCTTTAAGATTAATGTTGTCTTTTAAAGCAAGCGGAATACCTGCTAAAGGCGGCAGCGTTTCGCCGGCTGCAATTTTTTTATCGACTTCTTTAGCTGTTTCAATAGCCTGCTCTTTGCAGAGTGAATTAAATGCGCCGAGTTTTGAATCAACTTCTTCTATTCTTTTATACTCTGCATTAACAAGTTCTACTGCTGAAATTTCTTTATTTAAAAGAGCTTTTCTTTGCTCAGAAGCAGTCTTTTTCAGTAATTCTTCCATATCTTTTTAATTTTGCCTCATAATAAACTGTCTGTATATTTGTAATTATAATCTAAAAATAACTTCGTGTTAAAAGCTTTGTTTATTGTTACAAGTATTGTAAATATTTGTTAACTTTTGGTTTAAATCCTTAAAGAATATTAAAAAAACAGCCGATAACATTAATGTAAAAAGGAGTATCAGCAAAATGGGATTGTCAGCATCACAGGCAAGATACCTGTCACTTACAGCCAGAAAAAGTAATGTTGAGTATCAAATTGAACAATTGACTCAAGAAAAACTTATGCTTGCAAATCAAATTGAAACAGAAGCAAGCCTCTGGAGTGACGGCATGAGTGTTCAGCATTTATATTACGATCCCAAAGGAACGGGTTCTTCTACAACAGATTTAGACAGATTGTCGTATCAGATTGTTACCGGTTCGATTGAAGACGGCGGACTTGGCATGAGGGTTGCCGATTCTTACGGCAGAATCGTAGTTACCGCATTGCCCGAGCCTATGCCGGAAGGTAAAACAGTTGCTGATTATGTTGTAGAACCGTATGCAACTCAGGCTGATTACTTTGAAGACAATTTAAAAACAGGCAACTGGTTTATTCAGCAAATCGGCGATGACGGTGAGTGGCATGACCAGTCGCTTGAAGGTTCTTCATTTATTTACAGAGGCGTTGACCAGAGTGATTTCAATGTTGCCAATGCCGAATACGAAAGAAAGATGGAAAGCCTTGAACGTATTGATAAAAAATTCGATTTACAGATTCAACAGCTTTCGACCGAACAAAGTGCGCTTGAAACAGAAATGGATTCAATCAAAAAAGTTATAGATAAAAACATTGAAGAAACATTTAAAACCTTCGGTTAATCTTCTTTAAAGTCTTCGGCTTCAAAGACGGAAAGAAATTCTCCGACAGGTTTTTGTTCTTCTGTAGTTACGGTTTTATTATAAAGGAGAGCATAATCTATGGAATTTATATTATCAATCCAGCCGAGTTTAATCATTGCATCTACAGCAGCAATGCTTCTTGCCTGCATATCAGCCTGCATAAGTTTTATAACAAGTACCTGTTTTGATGATGTATCGGCTATGCAGATTAATCCGCCTGCGCCTGCTTTTGCGCATATTGAGTGATTTAGCCGCATAATCTCCGTGTCAGGTCTGTGTTTTCCGCCAATTAAATACGGGTGGCTTAAAAAAGCATTCTTTATTTTAACGTAATTATCCGTACAAAAAATATTATAAAATCCTTTTGCAAGCTCGCTTAAAGAGGTTGCAAAATTAGGAGCACCGCAGCCGTCTAAAGTAAACGGAAGCTCGCTGCCGGTTTCGCACAGCTCTTGTATTTTTTTATATATTGCAATTTGCAGAGGATGGTCTTTGTCGAGATAATTTTTTATATCCCATCCATTTTGTCTGCATATCAAAAGCATCAGGGTATGTTTGCCCGAACAGTTGTTGTGCAGGGGCGAATAATTGTTAAAAAATTTTATTTGTTCTTCTTTGTTCAGCGGTTCTATCGCAGGGCAAAGAAGGTCTGATTCTTTAAGACCGCCCTTTTTTAACAAATTTTTTAATATATCAATATGAATTTTTTCACCTGTATGAGAGGCGCAGCATACGGCAATTTCTTCCGGCGAAAGCTTGTAATATTCATCAGTCTTGAAATCTTTTAATATTGCAGCCTGCAGCGGCTTTGCGCAGGAACGGTGAAAAAACGGATAATCACAATCCTGACCGATTTTTTTTATCTTTTTGTCCTTGTCACATAATATTATAAAACCGTGATATTCCTGCTCCGTAAGAGAGGAACGGGTTTGTTTTATCAGTATTGCGGGTTTTGTCGTCATTGCTGTCTGTGTTTGTTTTGCAGGTTGAATATTGCTCTGAGTTTATCCTTGAGCAGTTTGTTTTCTATCATGAGTTTTTTTACAAGCTCATCATTTGCGGGTGTTTTGGGTAAATTCGGGGCTGCAGGCGTAATGGCTGCAGGTTTGTTTTCTGTGGCAAGTATATAGCGTTTTTTTGCTTCGCTTTTGGTGTGGATTATTTTATCAATATCTTTATTGGCAACATAACCCATATCCACCATTATTTCCCCGATTTTCAGTTTTGAATCGGGATTTTCTTCATTGTGGTGTTTTTGTTTGCGCAATATATCATCAAGCTCTTTGATATCGATTTTATTAAGTCTTTTTACATATTCGCCGAGTCTGATTTCGCCGCTCAGGTAATGAACACTTGCAAGAATAATAGAGTGAGGCGGTTTAATCAGTTCCATTTTTATGCACTGTGACAGATAAGACGAAGATTCTTCAAGCGTCCAGAAATTGTCTAAAGTGATGTCAATAACTCTTTGTTTATTCAAAGCGCATTTCAAATACTTGTAAATATTAAAATCCAGACCGTTTTCGTGGGTTTCGAGTTCTTTTTTGCCTTTAAATGTTATCTCGGGTGTGTATGCAGGGTAAACTTCGTCAGGTTTTGCATCTGTAGCGGCATTTGGCAATACTTCTTCAAGATGCCGTTTTATGTCAAGATAAACAACCTCTTGAACCCATAAGGGTGCATTTAATATATTTTGCATAAGCATGTGAAAATTATTATGCGACATGACTCTTTAACTAACTCCACTATTTATAATCAACCTGTCATGTATTATAATATGATAAATATATTAAGTGCAAAACCTTGAAAAAATATTAAGATGTAAAGGATTACATTATGGGTTTAGACGGATTTTCAATGTCGAATCTCGGCTTACAAAGAAATTTAACAACCGCTCAGCTTGCAAATGACGTTGAAGCTACGGCAAAAATGGCTCTCGAAAACCAGCTTCCGGATGTTGACGGAGTCGGCAAAAAAGATAAAGCTGGAAAAAAAGATCCCGAAGCCGCTTTTAATCCTATGGTTCCTTTTATAAGCGATAAGAAAAAGAAAAAAAACTCGCAGGAACAAGAAAACGACGACTCCGACTCTCAACAGCAAACCGAGGTACACATTGATACAACGTCAGATGAAGATGAAGAAGCGGCAGAGGCTGAAACTGAGGTAGAGATTGAAGAACCCCGCTATCTTTTTAAAATCAGCAAAGATGATGAAATGATAGAAATTTATGATACACAGACAAATAAAATCGTAAAAAAGCTTTCTGCACAGGAGGCTGCTGCAACCGTGCATGATTTTACAAAACTGCCGGGTATCTTTTTTAATAAAGGTGTTTAAGCCTTAAGCCGATTTTTTATGCGGCTGAATCTTTTCGCTCATCCAGTTTGCAAACGGAGTAACAACAACAGGTCCGACAAATCTGTAAATTGTCGTGAAGATTACAATAGGTCCTAAGAGCCTGATACCGACTAATCTTCTGTTCATAACTTCTTCTGAAAGCTGCGGGTTCATTCTCTTATAAACTTCTTTGTATTTGTCGAGTTTTGAGTTGATAACGCCGTCTAAGCCGTAAGCACCCCATGTGCATAAAGCGGCTGTAATACCCTGATTCAAAATCATCGGCAGCTTTTGGTCTTTTTCAATTGATTTTGATTTTGCTGTCTGCTGCATATAAAAACCGGACAACCAGAGGCTTTCACCTGCAATCAGGTGAGGGAACCAGTTTTCTTTTTCTTTGAACCAGAGTATAAATTTTTTGAAAGCATTTGTGTCTGCAATTTTGCCTACACCTTTTGCAATACCTTCCGTAACCATTGCGCCTGCGCCTTTAAAAGAAGGAGCTGCGGATTTGTTAGGGGTATCTTTGATATTAACTTTGTCAAAAGCTTTGTCGTAAGAGGATTTTACTCTCGTAAAACCTTTAAATGACTTGGAGTCATTGCCTTTAAAGCTCATAAACGAATAATCAACTTTGGCTTTGTCTGACGGTTTTACATGTTCAACGGTTTTTGAAAGACCTAACATTTTAAGTATCGGCGGAACAATCATAATCGTTAAAGCTGCTCTGACCGGAAGGAAAATAGGCTGATGCAGTCTGCCTGCTGTTTCTTTAAACACCCTTGCATTTTCTTTAATATATGAAGCGTCTTTTTTCATATATTTGGAAGGATTGTTCATTAATTTTTTAACACCACGTTTAACCGGTTCGGCAACGGCAATGGTTGTTCCGAGTCCGAGGATACCCGTAGCGCAGGAGTGTGCAACCTGATAATTGTTCTTTTTCTTTTCGTGTTCATTTTTTGCGGGAATAATATAAATCGATGCCGGACGAGCGATGGTTGTTAAGCCAAGAGCAATAAGAGCGTCGGCAATCAAAGAGTTATCCGCAAGAATATCTAAAAATTTGTTAAAATATTTATTTATTGCGAGTTTTTCGCCGAAGGTTTTTGCAATAACCATAGCCGGCTCGGCAGCCATTTGAACCGGACTGCCTTTAAAACTCAAACGACCGCTCGGATTTTGTCCGGCGGTCGTTTTGTTCGCACTTTTATTCACTTCAAAATTGTCAGAACCGTACACATTTTTGCCTCTAAACACAGGTCTTGTGCCGGCATTCATAATCTGCTCACGCATTTTGCCCTTAGGTTTGTTATTTGGCTGAAAATTTTGAATATTATATACTAGATTTTCGGTTTTCATAGGTTTTCCAATCTATTTTGTTTTTTAATTTTGTTTCGGCAAATGCTTTAAGTTGGTAAATTTTATTATTTGCTAATTATAATCAAAAATCATCTAAAAAGTAAAGTTTTTTTACAATTCTTAATAAAGTGTATAAAAAACAATTAATAATTTAATAAATAATATTCAACAGGCTCTCTTATCTGTGCGAAGACAGCCTGTTGAAATACCTGTTTTAATTAACGGTGATTATTTTTTTTGAAAAAGCACAAGGTGGCTTTTGCCTGTGAGTTTGTCTTTTTCCTGTAAATATTTGCCATACACCTCTTTGACGGGCAGAGCTATGTTGTATCTGCCCTGCAGATATGCTTGATAAACCCACAGTTCTATTTCCTGTTCTTTGTAATCAACTATGTCGAGATTGTAAGTTTTTGCGATGTATTCGTACGTGGCTTTTGCAATATCGCAGCAATGATGCGGCGGAAGTTCCAATATACCCGGATTGTATTTTATTAATTCCCCGTCGGGGTTGGGGGTGACAAAAAGCAAATAGCCGTTGTCCTTGACTAAATTTAAACAATCTTCAATAAAGGTTTTAGTGTCTTTTACATGCTCGAGTACCTGAAATGAGGTTATCATGTCGAATTTTTCATAAACCTGTTTGAGGTCTGTGGTGTATAGTTTTATGTTTTTTGATTTGCAGACGTTTATTGCCGCAGGATTGAATTCGGAACCGGCTGTATTGTCAACGGCGTTTTTAATTTTGTCTAAAAAGTATCCGTATCCGCAGCCGATATCCATTAAGCTTTTCGGTTTGTATTTTTGTACAATTTTGGCTGCTTCTGTGTAATCCCATTTGTTTTTTGCGTACAAATCGTGTAAGGTACCCAGTATTTGATAGAATTCGGCAGTATCCGGTATTGTGTAGTTGTAATAATTCATTGAACAGGTTGTGCAGATACGCCGCTCAAGTATTTTACCCCTGTGACAGTTTGCAAAAGGAACAAAGGAATATTGCTTTATCCATCGTTCTATCAGGGAGTTTATCGGGTATTCTGCAGCAACATAGTAATGTATTGAACCGCACAACGGGCAGGCATGATTTTCAATCAGCGTTGGTTGGTTGGTTGGTTGGTTGGTTGGTTGGTTGGTTGGTTGGTTGGTTGGTTGGTTGGTTGGTTGGTTGGTTGG
>CALUSA010000038.1 GCA_944323275.1 Candidatus Gastranaerophilales bacterium | reverse complement strand
GTTTCTTCAAAAGTTTTGTCTGCTCTGATTAAAGCCATAACGATTCTGTTATCCGCAACATAAATCATTGATTTTAAAATTACAGTTGCCGGGATTTTTAAAAACTCAGCGAGTTCTTCTATTGTTGTTGTGTCAGGAGTATCGACTTTTTTAAATTCGTTAAAGCCGAATTTTGCTCCGTCAGTTTCTGTTTCTTCAAGTACTGAAACAGCATGGTTTGCGTTAGCCGCATAACCGCAGGATTTATTTTTACAGAAAAATACGTCGTTTTCACCTGCATTATTTTCCGTATCGTCTATTAAAACCATATATTCGTGTGAAACAGCTCCGCCGATTGCACCTGAATCAGATTGCACGGCTTTGGTTTCGAGTCCGCAGCGGTCAAATATTTTGTAATAAGCTTTTGCCATATCAGCATAAGATTTTTCAAGCCCTTCTTGTGAAGAATCAAAGCTGTATGCGTCTTTCATTATAAATTCACGTCCTCTTAAAAGACCGTATCGGGGACGAACTTCATCACGAAATTTTGACTGAATTTGATAAAGATTTACCGGCAGTTGTTTGTAAGATTTTATACCTTCTCTTGCTACTGCGGTAATAACTTCTTCGTGTGTAGGTCCAAGGCACATACCACGTCCGTGGCGGTCTTTAAGACGCATAAGCTCTTTGCCGTACACATTCCATCTGCCTGATTCCTGCCAGAGTTCTTCCGGTTGAACAAACGGCATAAGCATTTCCTGGGCACCTGCAGCATCCATTTCTTCTCTGACGATATTTTCAACTTTTTTTAAAACTCTCCACATTAAAGGCATATAATTGTAAACGCCCTGTGCAAGTTTTCTTATATAACCTGCTCTAACAAGCAGTTTGTGGCTGATAACCTCTGCGTCAGATGGGTATTCTCTGAGTGTTTGTACAAACAATTTTGACATTTTCATAATGTATAAGTCCTCAAATTTCTGTCAGGCTGCCGATTTTATACAGCAACGGTCTTCACACTGTTTAATATTACCACAAAAAAACTTGATAATAATTTTTCAGCAGTCTAAAATTTAAATACTGATAAATTACGCAGAAGGGAATGAACAAAAATGAAAAAAGATATTCATCCGGAATATAAAAAAATGAAAATCAAATGTGTTTGCGGCAATGAAATCGAAACAGGTTCCGTTGAAGAAAACATCACCGTTGAAATCTGCAACAAATGCCATCCTTTCTATACAGGCAACCAGAAAATTATGGATACTGAAGGCAGAGTTGAAAGATTCAAAAAAAGATACGAACAAAAATAGTTCCGGAAATTTTAAAAGAATCAAACAAGCGGTTTTCTTTTACAGAAGCCGCTTGTTGTTTTAGGCAAAGTTTAAATAAATAATATTATCAATAGTGCATTAAGGTCAGTTGACTATATGAAATATTTTACGTTATATGATAGAATTAAATAGTTAATCAGTAATAAAAAGTTAGGGTAGAAAATGAAGATAATGAAAAATAATTTGATTTTAACTGCTATTGCAGGGTTAATTCTTGCAGGCGGGCTTATTAGTTTTGCGGCAAAAGCACCTGAACAACCTGCGGCATCCGTTCCTGAAAAACAGGAAAAGACTCTTGAACAGCCTGCAACACAACAAACACCGGATAAGGAAATTAAACTTGACAAATCCGTAAAAGCTGCCGAGGATAAGCCTGCGGTAACAACAACACCTCCTGCTAATGCTAATGAGTATGCGGCTGTTTCTTCTTTAAACATTGTTGATAATCCGTCAGCATATCTCGGTAAAAAAGTCAGATTTAAAGCATCTTTTGACAAGTTTTCCACCTTAGGTTTGGATTACAAACCGGCATTTAGAGATTCTCAAAAATATATTTCTTTTCTTATTAAAAGAGATGATGTGACAGATCATACAATCCCGCTTTCCGAGATGAAAATATTTATAAAACGTTCCGAAGCCGAAAAGTTTATAGAATTGGATTCCGGGGACACAATTGAAGTTTACGGCAAAGTCTTTTCTGATGCATTGACAGATGCATGGGTTGATACTGATAAACTTGTTATCCTTTGTAAAAAAAATAAAGATGACAATAAAAAAGACAAAGCCGAATAATTTGAAATAATAAAAAATATAAATAATAATATTACCATTATTTATATAAATCTGGAAAATAATTGCGGAGTTATGGAATATGGCAAATACAAAAGCAGATAAGTCAGAAAAACAAGAAGAAAAAAATAAGGTTTATTTAACTGTCCACGGTCATTTTTATCAACCGCCGAGAGAAAACCCGTGGCTGGAAGCGATTGAACTGCAAGATAGTGCATTGCCTTTTCATGACTGGAATGAAAGGGTGAATCTTGAATGCTACAACCCTAACTCTGCTTCGAGAATAGTTGACGATAAAAACAAAGTCCTTGATATAGTTAACAACTATTCGTTAATGAGTTATAACTTCGGTCCGACATTGTTGTCATGGATGGAAAAACACGCACCTAAAACTTATGAGAGAATTATAAAAGCCGATGTGGTCAGCCGTGTACAATTTTCAGGACATGGAAATGCAATAGCTCAGGTATATAATCATATGATTATGCCTCTTGCCAATCGCAGGGATAAAGAAACTCAGGTAAAATGGGGTATTAGAGATTTTGAATACAGATTCGGCAGAATGCCTGAAGGCATGTGGCTGGCTGAAACCGCTGTTGATGATGAAACACTTGAAGTATTAGCGGATAACGGAATTAAATTTACGATTTTATCGCCTTATCAGTCTTTAAAATATCGTAAAATTGGTGTTAAAGAGTGGACAGACGCAGGCTGGGGAAATATTGACCCTGCAAAACCTTACAGATACTTTATAAAAAAGAATCCCAAAAAATTTGTTGATTTGTTTTTCTATGACGGTGCAATTTCTAAATCTGTTGCATTTGACAATATTTTGCAGGACGGCAACAAGTTTGTTGCAAGACTTAAAGAAGGTATTTCAACCTCAAGAAATTATCCTCAGCTTATTCATATAGGAACTGACGGTGAAAGCTACGGGCATCATACAAAATTTGGTGATATGGCACTGGCTTATGTTTTGCGTGTAAAAGCAAAAGAAGAAGGCTTTACTATTACAAATTACGGTGAATATCTTGAAAAATATGGTGTTCATGACGAGGTTGACATAAAACAGGCATCTTCATGGAGCTGTTTCCACGGAGTAGGCAGATGGAAAGAGGACTGCGGTTGTTCCACAGGCGGTCAGCCAAGCTGGAATCAACGCTGGAGAAAACCTTTAAGAGATGCTTTGGATTATTTAAGAGATAATCTGATTGAACTTTATGAAAAACACGGCAAAAAGTTTTTTACCAAAGACCCGTGGGATGTCCGTAATGAATATATTAATGTGATTTTAGACAGAAGTGAGCTGTCTATTAAAAATTTCCTTAAAAATAATCTTAAACCTGAGTGTGATGATTCCGATAAAGTTGCGGCAATGAAACTGTTGGAAATGCAGCGTCAGGCAATGCTTATGTACACAAGCTGCGGCTGGTTCTTTGCGGATATTTCCGGTATTGAAACTACTCAGATTATGAAATATGCCGCACGAGCAATGCAGCTTGCGGCAAGCTTTACCGAAAAAGATTACGAAACGGAATTTATCAATATTCTTGCTAATGCGCAGAGTAATATTAAAGAATTCGGTACCGGTGCGGATATTTACAGAAAGTTTGTTAAACCTTCAGTTGTTACAATAAAGCAGATAGTCAGCCTCTGGGCAATATCTTCGCTTTATGACGAAGATATGGAGGATGAAACAACCTTCTACTGTTATGATATAAAACGTTTGAATTATAAAGTTGTTTCAAAAGGCAAAAACAGTCTGTATCTCGGACGTGTTGAAATAAAATCCCAAATTACGCTTGAAAAATATGATATGATTTTTGCACTGCTTAAATATTCCGGCGGTGATTTCCATTGTGCGATTAAAGAATATGCTTCCGTTGAAGAATGTAACAGTATCAGGAAAAGTATGACGGAAACCTTCATAAACTATCCGCTTACAGAAATCATAAGAAGCCTTGATAAAAACTTTGGCACAGAGTATTACACCCTCAAGGATATCTTTATCGAAGAAAGAAGAAAAATTCTTACTATAATGATGCAGGGCAAGACGAAAAAATTCTCCGGATTGTATAAAGATATTTATGAAGACGGTAAAGCTTCTGTATTGAACTTTAAAAATCTCGGGCTTACTCCTCCGGATGAGTTTAAAATTGCAGCAAGATACGTTCTCGGAGTTGAATTTAATAAACAAATAGAAGATTATAAAAAATCAATGAATGAGCACGATCTTCAAGAGGCAATAGATATTTATAATGAAGCAAAATGGCTCGGTGTTTCGCTTGATAAAAAACTAGCGAACAACGTATTTACGGAAAAAATTACTGATGCAATGTACGACCTTGCAAAGAATCCTGAAATTCACAGAATTGAAACAGTTTTGAACCTTATCAAATATGTTGATGCTCTCGAGCTGCATATCGATACTTCTGAATCACAAAATACATACTTTAATAAGATTCATGAAATTTTGGAAAATGTTGTTTCAAATATCGATGACCTTAACAGCGATTATGACAGAAAATTCGTACTTTTGCTTCTTGAACTGGGTAACAAACTTAATATTAATACGGATTTTTACAGAGAAACCTTTGACAAAGCTATGTCACCGTTGACTGCGGCAATGAAACAAATTAAAGACGCCAAGAAAAATTCTTGATTCTAAGTTTTAAGCTGACTTGGAATAATTAAATGAATTTACGCAAAATTAGTATTTGAAACACCCTTTTTCGTGGTCATCTACAACCCCTGCCGCCTGCAGATACGAGTAGATGATGACGGTGCCTGTGTATTTCATTCCCCGTTTTTTTAAATCTCCGGAAATTTTGTCAGAAAGTTCCGTGCTGACCGGCATTTTGTCATAGCAATTTTTTATCACTTTATTGCCGGTAAAGCCCCATAAATAATTGGAAAAACTTCCGTATTCTTTTTGTATGTCCGTAAAAATTTTTGCGTTGTTTATAGCTGCAGCTATTTTGCTTTTACTTCTTATAATTTTTTCATTTTTTAAAAGTTCGTTGACTTTTGTTTCGTCATAGTTTGCAACTTTTTGTACATCAAAATTGTCAAAAGCCGCTTTGAAGGCTTCACGTTTTTTTAGTACTGTAAGCCATGATAAACCTGCTTGAAAAGATTCTAAAATCAGGAGTTCAAACAAATCCCTGTCATCATGTTTGGGTACTCCCCATTCTTCGTCATGGTATTTTTTATAAATTTCTGATTTTTCATCTACCCAGCTGCATCTTTTCATAAATACAAATCCTCTTTTTTAATTTATAATACAATAAATTAAAACAAAACAGAGGAAAAATGTATTATAAAACATATTATAATTCGCCTTTGGGTGAGCTTTTGATTGTAAGTGACGGTCAAAATCTATGCGGATTGTGGCTTAAGGGTCAAAAATACTATGCGTCAAAGCTCGGGGATAAAATGCCTCAAAATTCTGAGTTTGAAATTTTCAAAACTACAAAAATCTGGCTGGATAAATATTTTAATGCACAAAAACCTGACATTAAAAACTTGCGTTTTGCCCTGCAAGGGTCTGATTTTCGGAAAGAAGTATGGAAACTGTTGTGTGAAATTCCTTACGGTGAAGTTATAACTTACGGGGAACTTGCCAAAAAACTTGCAAAAAAATTGAATAAAAAAACAATGTCGGCTCAGGCTGTAGGCGGTGCTGTAGGGCATAATCCCGTGTCAATTATAATACCCTGCCACAGGGTTATAGGTGCAAACGGCAACTTGACAGGTTATGCCGGCGGAATTGACATAAAAGCAAGACTGCTTAAGTTCGAGGGTGTGGATATTAATTTTTAAACATTAAATTTTTAAGAGTTTTTGTGCATTTTCTGTGGTTGCCTGTGCCACTTCTTCAAAACTTATACCTCTTAGCTTTGCAATTTCCTGTGCAACAAATTTTACATAGGCAGGTTGATTTTCTTTACCACGAAACGGCACCGGAGTCATATAAGGTGCATCGGTTTCCAAAAGCAATTTATCAAGAGGTATAATTTTTGCCACTTCTTTAACTTTTTTTGCATTTTTGAAAGTAACTACTCCGCCAAGAGCTATATAAAAGCCCTCTTTTATACATTCCATGGCAAATTCAGGGCTTCCTGAGAAACAGTGCATAACTACACCGACCTCGGCAGCATCAGTATCTTTTAAAATTTCAAAGCTGTCCTGATGCGCTTCTCTGTCGTGAACAAGCACAGGTTTTCGAGCTTCTTTGGCTATTAAAATCTGGCGTTTAAAAATTTCTTTCTGGCGTTCAATCTGTGATTTATCCCAGTAATAGTCCAGTCCTACCTCGCCTAAAGCAACTATCTTAGGGTGTTTAAGATAGTTTTTTATTTGAGCTTCGGCTTCTTCATTATAGGAATTTAATTCCTCAGGATGAATACCAACTGCGCCGAAAATATTTTCAAATTTTTCACATAGCTCAATAATACGTGCAAAACCTGACGGCTCTACACCAGGAATTACAACTTTGCCAACACCGTATTCTGCTGCAGTTTGCAGTACTTCATCAAAACGGTTTTTGAAATTTTCCATATCAATATGAGTATGTGTATCTATCAGCATATTAAACTTTGAATCAAGGCTTTTTTGTTTTCGTCATGTACTTTATTCAAAACAGTTTCTTTATCAACACTTTCAAGTAAATTAAGTTGTTTTAAAGTAATAACAGCCTCGCATAAAATGATTTCGTCATTGCCGTCGAGTAATTCATTTATTTCCTGTTGAGCCTGTATAAGTTTATATTCGGAAATAATTCTTAAGGCACTGCTTATTCTGTATGAAGGTTTGTCGGATTTTAATTCATTTTTAACAAGATTTTTCTGTGCATTCCAGAAATATTCCTGCTGGTGTTTTAAAAGGTTAAAAATCTCATTAATTTCTTGTTTTGTGTTTTTATCTTCGTCGAAAGTATATTCTTCATTTTCCGAAAGCATTTCAAATTTTGAAAGAGCTTTTAATAAAACGACTGCTGCCTGCGAATCTTTATTTTTTATATTGTAATCAATTAAAAATGAGAGCACATCAAACAGCTCAAAACAAAAAATTTGGTTTAAAGGCAATATTTCTCCCAGCCCGGAAAGTATATTGTCTACGCACAAAAGAATTTTGCTCTTATCGTCATAAGCTGTCAAAAGTTCCATTAAACTTTGTATGTACGGTATTTCGCCGGCAATATTCTCGCTCATTGAAGAATGTTCCATAGCTTTTAGTATATGCTCTACCGCATTTTTATTTTCGTAGGCAACAAGAAATTTTACGGCTTTAAGTACAGTGAATTCATCATCGGAACTTAACAGGTCAACAGCTTTTTGATAGGCAGAATCAGCATTCATTGCTCCGAGAGCTTTTGCTGCGTTAAATGCAAGTGCTTCGTTATCGCCGAAAGCGTATTTCGTCAAATCGTCTGCCGCAATTGTATCAGGAATATAAGAAAAATATTTTGCCGCATAGGCTTTTTCATCATCCGTACCGTTTTCTAAAAGCTCCAGAAGTTCGTCTGTCATGTCTTCATTTGCATATTTTGCAAGCGAACCCACAATTACATCTTCAAAATCAGGGCTGTAGATTTTTAAAAAAGCAAAGAGGTTTTTGTAGTTACTGTCAGTTACCGCTTTGTTTAAACGTTTACAAACATTGTTTTTTACAAAATCAAACAGAAACTCACTCTTATCAACAAGTATTTTAAAAGCCTCTGTATTGGAGTTATTGATAATCTCCTGCGCAGCAGCAAAGGCTTTTGGCTCATCTTTTGCGGTTATATCTTTTACAAGTTGTTCGTTGTTCATAAATTTTCTTTCTATTCACGGAAACTCAGGTTTGCCACTGATTTTTTAAGATTATTTCTTATTGAATTCATTTGTTCTTCAACAGCTTCGTCTGTTAAAGTAGCTTCTTTGTCCTGTAATTTGATTCTGAATGCCATACTCTTGAAGCCGTCTTCAATGTGTTCTCCCTGATATACGTCAAAGAGTTCTTCCCCGTTAAAGAGATTGCTTTTTACTGATTTTTTAATTATTCTTGAGATTTCATCACAGCTGACGTTTTCAGGAACTATAAAGGCTAAATCTCTCTGAACTTCAGGGAATTGCGGCAGTTTTTTGTATTTTACGGTGGAAATATGTACTGCCTTCAGGAGTTCTTCCAGATTAATTTCAAACAGGTAGACATTTTGCTGGAATTTTTCTTTATCTTTTAACAGCGGATGTACCTCGCCAAAGAAACCTACTTCCAGCGGCTGTTTGCCAAGCATAACCAGTTTTGCACATTTGCCGGGATGTAAAAAGTCTTTGTCTTTGCATTCTCTTAATTGAACTCTGTTTTCCAGTCCGAGTAATATTAAAAGATTTTCTATTATTCCTTTTACAGTATAAAAATCTGTTTCAGGCTTTTTAATCCAGCTTCCGCAGCTTATATCGCCGCTGAGTGCACCGGCAAGTATTCTTTTTTCATTTACACCAGTAGTCTTTTCATCTGCAATTCCTTCAACAAAGTAAGTTCTGCCGATTTCAAATAAACGCAGATTTTTTTGACCGTTTGCAATATTGTTTTTTACAACATTTAAAATACTTGGTATCATTGATTGACGCAGCATTGTATGTTCTTCACTCTGAGGGTTGCATACTTTTACTGCTTTTGCATCGTCATATTTCACTGAAAATTCGTTATATAACGGAACCCCTACAAGAGATGAGGTTGCTGTTTCATAAAAACCTTCGCCTAAAAACATATTATGAATTTTTTTGCATATTTTTGATTCTTCCGTTATTTCCGGTGATTGAGTATTTTTAGGTAGTGTCGGTGCAATTTTATCATAGCCGTATATTCTTGAGATTTCTTCTATTAAGTCAATTTCTCTGTAAACATCTACGATTCTGAAAGATGGGACTTTGAATTTTGCTGCAACTTCGTTTTTGCCAAGTAACTCAAAACCTAAATTGCAAAGGATTTCAATGCATTTTTCAGACGGAATTTCAGAGCCGAGCATACGTTTGATTTGGGCAAATCTTAATGTAATATCTTTTTCCGGAAGTTTGTTATCTCCTGTTTCTACAATACCTTCTACTTTTGCTTCAGCAAGCTCTACAAGAAGCTGCATTGCACGCATTAGCGCAGGTTTTACCATTTCAATATCAACGCCTCTTTCATATCTGGCACTGGCTTCGCTTCTGTAGCCGATACTTCTTGCTGAACGTCTGTTTTGTGCCGGCGGAAAGTATGCTGCTTCAAGAGCAAGATTTTTTGTATTGTCTTCAACACCGCTGTTGACACAGCCGAAAACACCGCCAGCGCAAACGGCTCTTTCTTTTGTTGCAATCAAAACAGTATCGCCTGTAGTTTTACGTTCTATTTCATCAAGTGTGACGATTGTTTCATTTTCGTGCGCACGTCTGACACAGAGATAACCGTTTAATTTATCTCTGTCAAAAGCATGCAAAGGGCAGCCGTATTCTAAGAGAACATAGTTGGTAATGTCAACAACATTGTTAATAGCTCTTATTCCGCAGGCTGTAAGGCGTCTTTGCATCCAATCCGGCGACTGTTTTATTTTTACATCGTTTAAAAGTCCTACGCTATAGTATTTGCAGCCTTCTTTATCAAGAATTTCAACTTTAAATTTGTCGGTTGAATTGTCAAAGGTGGATTGTAACGGTGAAAAATTTAATTTTTTATTAAAAATAGCTGACAATTCTCTTGCTACACCGATTACGGACATTTCGTCACCACGGTTTGCTGTCGGGGCAACATCAAGAACAATGTCTTCTTTTATTTGTAAAAGTTTTTCTAACGGTGTTCCGAGTTTAATATCATTATAAAGCCTGTTAAGAATCAAAATACCGTCTTCTTCCTGCAGGTTTTCAAGACCGAGTTCATCTTGAGAACAGAGCATGCCCTGAGATTCTATACCTCTGATTTTAGCAGGAGTAAGTTCAAACTGTTCGCCTGTTTTTCTGTCTAAAACTTTTGAACCGACAGAAGCATAAGGTATGATTTGACCTTCCTCAATATTTTGAGCACCGCAGACAACTGTTTTGGTTTCAGTACCTGTATCAACTGTTACAAGATGGAGTTTATCAGCATTCGGGTGTTGTTCTATTAATTTGATTTGAGCTGTTTTTATATTTGAAAATTTCGGACCGGTTTTTTCGATTTCTTCTACTTCTAATCCGCTCATAGTAAGTTCATGGGCAATTTGTTCGGGTGTTAAGTCCGACAGGTCAACGTATTCATTAAGCCATTCCAGTGAAATTTTCATTTTTATGTCCTTTTTTATTGTTTACTCTAATCGAATTTTATAATAAATAGAGCGCAATGTCATGTTTGTATGGTTTAAAATTTTTTACTGTAATTTTACCTGATTGCCAAGTGCAATCAATTTGTTTACCGTATCTTCGTACAAAGAAGATTCATCAACTTTTTGCTGTAGAAAAGCATTTATTTGCGGCATATATTTTATTGCCTGATCGGTAACAGGGTCAGCCCCGCTGACATAAGCACCTATATTTATTAAATCTTCATTTTTTTTGTAAGCTGCAAGAAGGGTTCTTATTTTGCCTGCTGCGTTAGAGTGTTCTTTAGATGTAACTTCTTTCATTACACGGCTTACACTTTGCAAAACATCAACAGCAGGGTAATGATTTTTGTGAGCGAGTTCTCTTGATAACATAATATGCCCGTCAAGAATACTTCTGGCTGTGTCAGAGATTGGTTCATTAAAATCATCACCTTCTACCAGTACAGTGTACAGCCCTGTAATAGTTCCGTATTCGTTACTTCCGGCACGTTCTAACAATTTGGGCATGAGAGCAAATACTGACGGAGTATAACCTCTTGTTGCTGGCGGTTCACCTACTGCAAGTCCTACTTCTCTTTGTGCCATTGCAATACGGGTTACGCTGTCCAGCATAAACAGTACGTCTTTACCCTGATCTCTAAAATACTCTGCGATTGCGGTTGCAACAAAGCCTGCTTTGATTTTCACAAGCGACGGCTGCTCCGAGGTGGCGGCAATTACAATCGAGCGTTTCATTCCTTCGGGTCCGAGCGTTGTTTCTATAAACTCTCTTACCTCTCTGCCTCGTTCTCCGACAAGGGCGATTACGTTAAGATCGGCACTTGTGTTTTTCGCCATCATAGCCAGAGTTGTACTTTTGCCGACGCCTGAGCCTGCGAATATACCGAGTCTTTGCCCTTTACCTGCTGTAATAAATCCGTCTATAGACCTTATGCCAAGTGAAAGAGGCGAGCGTATAAGTTGTCTTGCCAGTGGATTGATAACATCTGCCTGAGTGGAGTATAACGATTGGGAATTAATTTCACCGAGATTGTCAATCGGTCTGCCGAGTCCGTCCAGAACTCTGCCAAGAAGCTGCGGTCCTACTTTGATTTTCATTGAACCGCCGGTGTTTATTACAACTGCCCCGGGCATAAGTCCTTCCATTGAACCTAACGGCATAAGAATAATTTTTTCTGTTCTGAAACCTACAACCTCAGCCCAGATTGGTTGCGCATCAAGTTTGTTATATATATAACAAAGGTCGCCTATGCTTGCTTTCGGTCCGTCAGCTTCGATTGTCAGACCGATAATTTGTATAACTTTGCCGACCTCCTGCAGAGTGTTTGTACTGTTAATTATATTTTTATATCGAGTCAGGTTTATCATTTATATCTTCGTCAATTTCTTTTGCAAGGTCACGCTCGTTTGTTGAATTCAGTTCATCAAAAAGTTTGTTTGATATTTGTTCAATCTGGGCACTTACCCTTGCGTCTATCCTTGAGCCTACGGATTCCACAATTGTCCCGTCCGGTGATATGGAGTTGTCTTCTATTATTTTTATGGATTCCAGAGTATGGATTTTTGTTTTCATATCCTCGGAGATTGCATAAATTTTTTCAGCCATTTGCGGGTTAACAATTATTGTAACGTTTTCTTTTTCTTTTAGCTGTAATATAGCGTTTTCAACAACATTTTTGAGGGTTTGTTCATCTAAAAGAAGTTGTCTTTTGCATATTTTTTCCGAAATATTTACAACAAGGTCAAGAATATCTGTATGCAGTGATTTAATTATTCTGTGCTTGATATCAAATTCGCTTTTGGCAAAGTTATTTACATTTTCTATAATATCCTGCAGCTCTTGAGTAATTTTTTGTTGACCATCTTCATAGCCTTCTTCATAACCCTGACGTCTTGCATCTGCAGTGATTTGTTCTTTTGAGTTCTGTGCTTCCGTTGTTGCCTGTGTAATTTGAGCACTGCACTGCCGGTTTGTTTGATTGATTAATTCCTGAGCACGCTTTTTGGCTTCTGCAACAATACTGTCTGCAATAAGCTGTGCATCGGTAATTTCTTTATTTAATATATTTTTGCCTTCGGAGCTTAACACATAAGAATTGCCGAGGTTTATATTTTCACTTTTAATCCTACTCAATGTATTCGTCCTCAGCTGAATCTCTTGTTATGATAATTTCTCCGGCAGATTCCAGAGCACGGATAATACCGACAATTTTTGTTTGTTTTTCCTGAACTTCTTTTGCTCTTACGGGTCCCATGTATTCCAGTTCTTCTTTTAACATAGCCTGAGCACGTTCGGACATATTGCTGTAGATTCTTTCTTTTAATTCTTCACGCACACCTTTGAGAGAAATAGCTAAATCTCTCATATCGACTTCACGAATGATTCTTTGAATAGCGTTGTCTTTAAGCTGGATAATATCTTCAAATACGAACATAAGTTCTCTTACACCCTCGGCGAGTTCAAGGTTTTTAACTTCGAGGTATTCCAGTACGTTCTTTTCCGTTGCACGGTCGGAACGGTTTAAAATGTTAGCAAGTGCGCCTACACCGCCGGCTTTGGAGAAGTCTTGAGCCACAACGGAGGAAAATTTGCTTTCCACAATTTTTTCAATTTCCGAAATAATTTCCGGATTGGTTGAACTCATATCCGCAATTTTAAACGCTACCTGTGCCTGCACATCAGGCGGAAGGCTGTTCAATACTTTTGCAGAACTCTCGGGTTTTAAATATGCAAGAATCAAGGCAATCAGCTGCGGGTTTTCGTTTTGAAAGGACGTTGCCAGCTGTGACGGGTCGGCATCATTAAAAAATTGGAACGGGTTGGTGGTTAAAAGGTTAACCAATCTCCCTAACATTTGCTGTGCCTGGTCAGCTCCGTAAGCTTTTTCTAAGACGGTTCTGGCATATTGTGTGCCGCCGGAGGAAAGATAGTCACTGGCAAGAAACAGAGAATGGAATTCTTCAAGTACACGGTTTAAAATTTCTGTAGGTACTTTATTCAAACTTGCAATATCAAATGTAATTTGTTCGAGTATATCGTCATCTTTTATATGTTTTAACACTTCTGAAGCCGTGTTCGGACCAAGCGCAATCAATAAAGCTGCGACTTTTTGTCTTTGAGTCATGGATTCGTATGTTAATTCACCAACCATTATTTAATTAATCCTTAATGTATGAAATTAGTAGTTTAGCTGCTTCTGACGGATCTGACATTATTGTGTCAGTTAAGTCATTTTTGAGTTTGTCAAGCTCTGGATTTAACCTTGCTTCGATTTGGGGCAGTGCTTCAACTTCAAATTTATCGATTAAATTGTCAGTGATAGCCTGCTGCTGTTCTTGATAACGTGATTCAAAGTCATCAATAACTTCATCCGATTTTCCGAACAATGACCGGAATATAAACAATGCAACAAGACCGAGAACAAGTATAACAAACATAGGTACAAGTTTGTTGATAACGATTTCCTGTGTTTTTTCTTTTTGAATTGCTTTTGTTGCTGCACTTGCGGCTTCTTTATCAGCATCTTTTGCAGAGAATTCAAGACTTGTTACATTTATTACATCGCCTCTTTCTAAATCAGCACCGCTTGCTGAGGCAATGAGCTTTTCAAGTTCCGCTTTTTCTTCTGAGGTTAGGATTTTATTTACCGCAACTGCAATTGTCATCCTTTTTACGGTACCGGGTGCATATACAATTTGTTTTATCTCTTTTGATACGCTATAGGTAGAAGCTGTTTTTTGTTTTTGATAGTTAAGATTTCTTGGCTGTGTATTATTTTGAGGGTTAACAGCCGGAGGATTGTTTGTACCCGTCATTGCACCGGTTGTATTCGGATAAGGGTTTTCATAATTTTCGGATTCTGTTTGCGTAGAGGTTAAGACTCCTTGTTGTGAGTCGCCGACAGGCAGATAGCTTTCTATAGTAGAACGTGTTGAATTAAAATCTATATCCGCACTAACCTGTACAGACGCATTGTCTGCACCTACAATTTTATCCAGAACACTTTGTATTTTTTTTGCTGTCTGGTTTTCAAAATTTGTTTTATAACTTTCTATATCGTTTGAATTTTTTTCTATATCATCGGTCAAATTGTTGCCTGATTGGTCAGTAAGAAAAACTTTTTCGGGCGTTAATCTCGGTATTGCATAAGCCACAAGATTTTTGATTGCCTTAATTTGTGAAGTTTTTAGTTTGTATCCGGGTTCTAAAATCAGCATAACAGAAGCTGTCGGAACTTCATCTTGTTCTTGAAACACCGAACGTTCCGGATCTGCAATTTGCACTCTGGCTTTTCTTACCCCGCTCATTTTTTCAATAGAACGGGTAAGCTCTCCCTGATAAATTCTTTGTTTTGTAAGTTTGTTTTTAAAATCAGTAGACCCGAGCTGCATGTCGTCAAGAAGTTCAAACCCCGGTGAAGAATCTTGAATTAAATCGTTTTCGGCAACGTATATTCTTAATTCATCCTGCAGCTCCTGCGGAACAAGAACAGATTTTTTGTCCTGAGAAAGTTTGTATGCGTATCCGCTTTTTTTCAGGCTTTCCGATACGGCAGCAGCATCTTGGGGTGACAAATCGGAATAAAGAACCGACCAGTTCGGTTCAAAAGATTTTGTTATGAAAAATCCGGCAATTACCAATGTTATAGCACTAAGAACAACTATTCCAAATTTTTGACCTGCATCTAAACCGTTCCATAATTTTGTTAAATCATCTAAAAACAGTTTAAAGTAATTATTTTCCAATTTATCCCCTTTGTTTGATTATATTTTTAATGTATGCAAAATGCACACTATTTACCTATATTAAAAATATAGACTATTTTACAGACTGATTCAAATATGTTAATTTACGTTAAATTCGTTTATGTTGGCTAAATATTTTTGCAAATATTTACATTTCTTAATGAGTTGCATTTTGCATGAAAACATGTATGCTGACATGGTTTGCATGGTGTCAAAACTCTGAAATCATGTCACAGATTGAAATACAGAGTAGTGAAAGTCTTGAAATGCTTGATTTTCAGTCTTAACGAGGTTTGCAATAAAACGTTACATTTCCCCGTGATTGCCTTGTAAAAAGGGTTTTTGTCTATATAATAGAGGAAGAATTGTTTTTCGGTAGTTAAATTCGACTAACAAAAAAATTGAATTGGGGAATGGTCCTGTTGGTATATGTATAGTGGCAGATAAAAACAGGGGCAGATTCGGGAGGAAACTTAAGTGTTAAGAAGCAGAGATATGGGAAGATCTATAGCTGTAAGAAGATGGACTAATACAGCACTTGAATGTTATAAAAGAGGTTGTGTGTGCGAAGGCTGTTTTTATACAGACTTTTTTAACGGAACCTCTCAAAAATGCCAGATGAAAGCATCGGTGCTTGAGCTTGTACGTGTTCTTGGCAAGCCTGATGTTGATATCCCGCAAGTTTTGTCTGAATAAATGTTATAATTTAATTAAGCATGCGGTAATAAAGGTCTGTTTTTATGTATGACAACCCTTCTACTAAAAATTTTGTCGGGGTAATGTTTACCTGCTGCAATGTTTACGGCAGGGTATATAAGAATAAAGAGGGTACTGCTTACGTCGGCAGATGTCCGAAATGCCTTAAGCCTGTCAGGTTGAAAATAGGCGAAGGCGGTGTTGATTCAAGATTTTTTTATGCAGGTTAATTTTTAATGTCCGTATAAAATGTTTGTTTTTGTTCGTGTCATAATAAATTTATGGCAAAAAATAAAGAACGTTTAGACAAAATACTTGTTGATAAAGGCTTTTTTGAATCAAAAAGCAAGGCTCAAGGTGCAATAATGGCGGGCGACGTCAAAATTAATGATGAAGTTATAACCAAATCCGGCTACCAGCTTGAGCTTAAAGAAAATACAAAAATAGAAATAAAATCGTTGCCTTTTGTGTCCCGTGGCGGTTTGAAACTTGATAAGGCAATAAAAATATTTAATATTGACCTGTCAGGCAGAATTTGTCTTGATGCAGGTGCCTCTACAGGCGGGTTTACTGATTGTATGCTTCAAAATAACGCACAAAAGGTTTATGCCGTGGATGTAGGCTACGGACAGATTGCCTGGAAATTAAGAAACGATAGCAGGGTAAAAATTATTGAACGCACAAATATAAAAAATTGTGTGTTCACTGAAATTTATGAGGAAACTGAACTTCCGGCTGATTTTTGTGCAATGGATTTGTCTTTTATTTCAATCACAAAAGTTCTTGATAATATAAAAAAGCTTATGCGACCGGATAAACAGGAAATAGTATCTCTTATAAAACCTCAATTTGAAGCGGGCAAAGAGCTTGTCGGAAAAAACGGGGTTGTAAGAGAAAAAAGTACTCATTTAAAAGTGATAAATGATGTTATATCTTATGCGGAGTCTATAGGGTTTTATCCTCAGCAGCTGACATATTCCCCGATAAAAGGACCGGCAGGGAATATAGAATATCTTGTGCAGTTAGTCAACTATCCGGCTGATTTTGATAAAGAATTAGTTGATAAAATCGTAGAAGAAGCTAATACTAACAACTTCTAGGAGCAAAAATGTCTAAAAAGAAAAGAAAAAGTAATAAAAAACAAAAGAAAACCAATTTTTTGGGGAAAATATTTTTCTGTTTTGTTATGGCAATTGTTGTGTATTTTGGAATTAATACATTTTCCTTTGCTCAAACATTAAAGTTTGCACAGATATCGGATGTTCATCTTTCAAATAAAAATGTTGATACAAGTTACAAAGTTCTTGCCAGTTCGCAGGAACTTTTTGAAGATGCAATTGAACAAATAAACGAGGTTCCCAATATAGATTTTGTTATAGAAACTGGCGATCTCGTTGACAAACCACGTAAAGAGCTTGTGGAAAAAGCCTGTAAACAGCTTAACAAATTAAATACACCGTGGTATTTCGCTTTCGGAAACCATGATGCGGCAATCGGTACGACTTTTAATAAAGATGAATATTTTGCTTTTATAAAAGATAAGAATAGTAATATTACTTCTTCTAAGCGGTATTATTCTTTTGTACCAAAAAACGGTTACAGGGTAATTGTGCTTGATTCAACAATAGATACAAGAATTACAGCAAACGGAGAAATACCTGAAGAACAGCTTGAGTGGTTGGATACTGAACTTTCAAAAGCAAAATTACAACAGCAAATACCTTTGATTTTTATGCATAATCCGCTGCAGGAGCCGTTTCCTAGTTTTCATCACAGATTGCTCAATGCGCAGGAGCTTCAGGCAATTTTAGATAAATATGAAATGCCTATAGCTATTTTTACAGGGCATTATCATGCTGCTAAGATTTATAAAGACGGCAATATTCTCCATGTCAGCACACCTTCTCTTGTTACGTATCCTAATGCATTTAGAATAATAACAATAAATAATCTTAAGGATAAAGTTATATTTACTTTTGATTTTAGAGAAACCAGATTGAAAGAAATTCAAAAAAAAGCTAAACTTATGACCTTCTCGGCGTCGACGCTTAAAGGGGAAGAAGGTGACCGTAATACGGTTGTTATTATGCAAAAATAGTGTAGAATAACAATAAGAGCGATTTTACGCAAATTGCTAATTGAAAACTGCGCTGGGCAGATGGCTGTATAAAACAGGAGTTGTAAATGATAGATTCTAAGGACAAATTTATAGTCAAATTTAGAGGTGTACGTGGCAGCCACCCTAAACCGGAACGCAGTTTTCTTGAATACGGCGGTAATACAGCCTGTGTTGAGGTTAATGTAAATAATCATCTTATTATACTCGATGCTGGAACCGGTATAATCAACTGCGGTAATGACCTTATGCAGGAATATATTGCAAAAGGACATAAAGAACCTGTAAATGCAACTATATTGTTGAGCCATTTACATAACGACCATATTATGGGGCTGCCGTTTTTTAAACCGGTTCATCAAAGCGATTCCAGTATTAATATTGTCGGTTTTTCCGCTTATGAGGAAGGGCTTGATTCTGTAATTTCACAGCTTGTTTTTGAAAGGTCATTTCCTCTGGGGCTTAATGAAATTAATGCCAAACTCAGTTTTTATGACATAAATGACAACTATGCTCTTATACTGGATGAAAATGATGACACCCCTGATATGATTAAAATTGAAAAAGAAGAAGATGCTCTGCCGCAGGATGAGGAAGTTGTTATAAGCTGTTTAAAATCAAATTCTCACCCTAAAGAAGGAGTCATGATTTATAAAATAGCATATAAAGATAAATCTCTGGTTTATGCTACGGATACAGAAGGCTATATCGGCGCAGACCAGAAATTGACTCTGTTTGCAAGAGGTACAAATCTTTTAATCCATGATTCTCAATACACAACGGAAGAATATTTAAATACCAGCCTGCCCAAACAGGGTTATGGACATTCAACATTTGATATGGCACTTGATACTTTCAATCAATCAAAGGCGGAAAATCTTGCGTTTTTCCATTTTGAACCTAATTATAACGATGAATTTTTACATGAGATAGAAAAACATTATACTAATATTTGTAAAAACTGTATTGTTCCCAAAGAAGGTATGGAAATTGTACTGCGCTAAGATTTTAATAATAATATGTCTTTTGTTATTGCAGTGTCCGGCGGTATTTGCAATGCCGACAAAGTACGGTGTTGTTTCCATTGATGCGCAAAAAAATGCAGTTAATCATAATAACAGAGGCGTGATTTATATGCAGGACAGATACTATGCTGCTGCTATTAAGGAGTTTCAAATGGCGGTTTTGCTTGATCCTGATACGCAGGCAAGCGCAGTATATTACGCTAACCTTGCCAACTGTTATATGAAAATAGGCTATCCTGCTCTTGCACAAGATACCCTGCAAAGAGCAATTAAGCTTAATCCTATGAATTTTAATTATTATCAGGATTTGGCTGCTATCTACAGTAGATTAGGCATTTTAGATACTCAGCTGCGCCGTTGGAAACGTGATACAGTCGCCAATCCTGTAGGGCTTGTTATGCAGGGGTTGATTTTGATTGAACAGGGCAAAAATGATGCTGGTATGGCAAAGCTGTACGAGTTTGTTTATACGGAACCTGACCTGATTATTACAACAGGCGTAAAAAATTATATAGAAAAACAAAATAACGAGAGATTTTAATATATTTCATATAGTCAACTGACCCCGATATAAAAACTATACGGCAAGCAGATACTACGTATCTGTCTTTGCCTACCTC
>CALUSA010000037.1 GCA_944323275.1 Candidatus Gastranaerophilales bacterium | reverse complement strand
TATAAAGAAAGAGCAATTCTTCGCCAGAGAGCAATTGCAGGGCTTGGCTTGAGTGTTGAAACAGATGATGAGATGACTTCACTCAATACTTATGCTCAAAAGGCTATGGAAAGAACCGAGCCTGAAAAAGAAATTTTAACTGTTGTTGACGCTGCATGTAAAGGTTGTGTTCCGAGCCGAGTTTATGTAACAGAACTCTGTCAGGGATGTGTGGCAAGACCATGTGTTTCTACCTGTAAGTTCGGCGCAATACAGATTAAAGACGGACGTTCGGTTATAGACGGTGAGAAATGCAAAAACTGCGGTATGTGTATGCAGGTTTGCCCTTATAGTGCAATCGTGAAACTTAAAGTTCCTTGTGAAGACGCCTGCCCTGTAGGAGCCATTCACAAAAACGAGATGGGGCACGCTGTTATAGACTTTGATAAATGTATAAGCTGCGGAGCCTGTGTTGGTGCTTGTCCGTTTGCTGCAGTACATGAAAAAAGTCAGGTCATAGATATTTTAAAAGAAATGAAAGCCGGTAAAAAGGTTGTGGCAATGGTTGCACCTGCTATAGTCGGGCAGCTGCCGGTTTCCGTAAACAAGATTGCACAGGCACTGATTGAAGCAGGATTTTCAGAAGTGTTTGAAGTAGCTCAGGGTGCTGACACAACAACAAGAACTGAGGCTGAAGACTTTAAAGAAAGAATGGAACGTGGCGATGAGTTTATGACAACTTCGTGCTGTGCTGCTTATAACGAGCTGGTGGAAAAACATATACCCGAGCTTAAGCCTTTCCGTTCAGAAACAAGAACACCTATGTATTACACGGCAAAATTTGTCAAAGAACAGTATCCGGATTGTGTGACTGTATTTATCGGTCCGTGTGTTGCAAAGAGAAAAGAAGCTCAAAAAGAAGAATATACAGATTATGTAATGAACTTTGAAGAAATGGGTGCGCTGTTTGTTGCTTTGAATATTGAAGTTGCAAACTGCGAGGATTATCATTTTGCAAATGAAGCCTCAAAAGAAGGCAGAAACTTTGCTATAACAGGCGGTGTTGCCGAATCCGTTAAGGTTGCTTTGCACGATTTTCCGGAATTATTCCCTACCTGCGTTAACGGACTGAATCCTAAATCTGTCAAAGACCTTAAAAACTGGGCTAAAAAAGGACAGTGCTCTGAAGGTAATCTCGTTGAGGTTATGGCTTGCGAAGGCGGGTGTGTAGCCGGTTCTGCCTGCTTGAATAATAAAAGAATAACAACAAAAAAAATCCAGGCTTATGCCGGTGAAAGCAAATGCATAAATGATTTACCGATAATTGAGCCTAAGGTGTAAATTTTATTAATTACAAATGATTATTTAACGCTTCAGTATGGCATATTGTTGTTATACATTTGCTGTTTTGAAATATTCACGCCGGGGCTTTCTCGACGTGAATATTTGTGCAAAGGATTTTCGGTTTGCAGTTTTTCCTAAAATGCAAAAAAAAGCTGTTGAATTAGGGTCCAACAGCACAGTCTAAACAGGGATGATAAAATAAACTTTAAACTTTAGTTTACACCGGTGTTCGTGTATGAATCCGAACCTGATGTTTTCTTTTGCAAAAATTCAACAATGTCTTCTTCTGAATCAGCAAATGTTATAAACTTATCGTTCATCATTCTAAGAGTTCTTTGTTCGTGTCCGGAACCTGTTATTATTACCTGAATCGGGTAAAATTCACAGAATTGTTCAATAACAGAAGCAATGACAAAGTTGTACATATCTGCGTTGATTATTACGTAAGAAATTCCTGCTATTTCAAGGTACCTCTGGGCAGAATCAATCTCAGTTACCGAAAAAATATTATTTTCGCAAACACCTGCTTCAATACATTTTTCCGTAATTTTAGCAATAGTATTCAAATCCTGCTGTATGATAAGTACGCTTGTTTTGCTAATCATTTCTTTCTAAAACCTCTTACAAATAAGTTATCGAACTTTAATCAAATATCTTTACAACTTTAGTTGTAATATCCTCTAAATAGTGTAGATGAATACTAACCTTATTGTCTGATTGTTATGGCTGATAACGCTGTATAAAATAAGGTAATGAAACAAAAAATAGTAATCATAGGCGGTGTGGCCGCCGGTCCTAAAATAACAGCTAAGCTTTTAAGAACAACTGATTTTGATTGTTCTATAGATTTATACACAGATGAGGATGTTATTTCTTATTCTGCATGTGGTCTTCCGTATTACATAGAAGGAGTTATACCTGAAGCAGAAAAACTCATAGTCCGCAGACCTCAGCAATTTGAACAGCAAGGTGCGAGTATTCATTTAAATAAAAAATGTATAAAAATTTTACCAGAAGAACATAAAATACTTGTCCAAGATACAATTACCTCTGAAATTAAAGAGGTTGAATACGACAAGCTTGCCATTACAACAGGAGCAAGACCGATTATTCCGTCTATTAAAAATATAAACCTTAAAAATATTTTTACGATACGTACAATTAAAGACGGTATCGCTATACGAAACAAAATGCTGGAATCCAAACATGCCGTAATATTAGGCGGCGGTTATATAGGGATTGAGCTTTTAGAGGCGTTTCATGCAAATCATCTGCACACGGTAATGATAGAAAGAGAACCTCATATACTTTCGCTTTTTGATCCGGAAATAAGTGACATGATAAAAGAGCAAATATTAGCCATGGCTAATGTAAATAATGAAAATAATGTCGAGATAATAACTTCTGATGCAGTAGCGGCTTTTGAAGGAAATGAAAAGGTAGAAAAAGTTATAACCAAAAGCGGACGGGTTATAGAAACAGACCTGGTGATAATAGCCGCAGGCATACGCCCAAATACAGAAATCGCAGCTGAAGCAGGAATTGAACTGGGGGTTAGCAATGCTATACGTGTAAACAACCGTATGCAGACTTCAGTAAAAGATATTTATGCAGCAGGTGACTGCACTGAGAATTTTCATCTTGTATCAAGAAATTACGTATGGATTCCGCTTGGCTCTACTGCTAACAAGCAGGGACGCTGTGCTGCCGTGAATATTACCGGTAAATATGACGCTTTCCCCGGAATATTAGGCTCTGCTGTAACAAAATTCGATAAACTTTCCATCTCCTTGACTGGGCTGACAGAAACAGAGGCGAAAAAGTTCGGCTTTGATGTAATAACTTCAACAATGACTAAAAAAGATAAAGCCGGCTATATGCCTGATGCAGCTGATATCACACTTAAACTGGTGGTTGATAAAAGGTTTAAAAAAATTCTAGGGGCACAGGCATTCGGTGGCGGAGATGCAGACAAACGTGTCAACACCGTTGCTTCTGCAATTCTTGCAGAACAAACCATTGATGAGTTTTTGCATCTTGATATGACTTATGCCCCTCCTTTTTCTACTGCTGTTGATCCGCTTTTGTCCGCAGCATTGCTCATCAGTAATCAAATATACAAATAAAAAACTGACGCTTATTGTGCGTCAGTTTTTTTATAAATCCCCAAATCCAGTATTGCCTAATTATTATTTTTTATTAGTCTAGTTTTTTGTTTATTTATCCCTATTAGTCTGGTTTTGCTTTTGTATTTCCCGATTAGTCTAGTTTTGCCGTTGTTTTAATTAGTCCCCAAATTTAATAGCCGTTTGATAGCCTTTGTTAATCTTAGTCAAGCAGTGCTTCTAAGATATTGGCATTTTTTGTTGCCAGTGAGTTTTCTCTGACTTTTTGTTTGTGAATATATGTTCTGAGTGCTTCACGGATAAGTTCGCTTCTTGTACGATTTTCTGTTTCTGCAACTCCGTCAATTTTATTTAAAAATTCTTCGGGCATTGAAATTAAAACTCTTGCCATATTTTATTTCCTCCAATTGTTAGCTGTAATCTCTTTTGTGGTTTAGGTTTTGGTTTGTTTATTCCTTACTCTTATATAAAGTATTTTGGAAATAATTTATTGCTAAAATTTATCTACAAAATATATACTAATTTTTAAAATGGCTCTATAGTGCCAAATTTCAGGTTTACAAAACTTAACAAATTGTATTTGGAATAATTGACAACTGCATTTATAAAAATTTTTTTGCATAAAAATACAGTAAAACTCTAATCAACAACAAGGAAAGATTTCAATTTTCTTGCATTTTTGTTTTTGTCGGAGGTTATCTCAAAATTTTTATACTCGGGATTATCGGTTCCCCTGTAATTCAAAGAAGTAGAGCCGCCGCCGTCAAAGTTCATAGCCTTTTCCAGACCTAAGTCTTCACAGATTTTATACAAAGCAGGCAAAGTAAGCTTGTGATAAATATTCGCAATTATAATATAGACATCCCCGTCTTTTATACCGATTGCTGTTCTTGCACATTTTTTAAGAGCGGTTATGGAATCTCGTGTGACCTTGCCGTCTTTATCCTTCATAACAAAATATTCCCTCGACAATCTTAAGTCCGGATAAATCATAGGTCCTGCCTGAACAGAATGTTTAATTTCGCATCTGAAAGGTGCTCTGGCGTTGTGTGCGGCAATATCGTATTTAACCTGTCCGTGGCAATCCAGAACTCTGAATTCGCTACGGTTTAATACAAGATTTAAGTATGGTTTAATGCTGCTGTTCGTCATAAGACTTTTATTGGTTGTCGGGTCGAGTACGACTTTTTTGTCAATAACAACATAGGAGCTTGTTTTTTTATTGTTAGGGTCAAAATATCCTGCATTAATAACAAGTTCTGCATTTGTTTTTGCGAAAACATCTTTGTTAAAGGTTAAAGATTTGGTGACATAAGGTCTTATATTGGAATTCCTTTCTTTGGGAATTCTTATTATATAAAGCCCTTTGTTATTTGTGATTTCTATTTTATCAGTACCTCTGCTTGCGGGAACAGGGCACGCAGCTGTTGAAAAAATAAGAGCACAACAAAGCAGGCATAACACTGTTATTGAATTTTTCATTAAATCTCCTCCGAAAGATTTTATAAATCTTTAATCTTTTTAAAGATAAATATTGCTATCAAAATAGCTATCGGCTGTATAGTTGAGGTCAGATAAGGGCTTAGTATCCCTTTTTCCGCACACATATCAAAAAACGGCAGGGTAATATAATACCCGAATACAATACCTATTCCTATTACAAAGTTGACTAATTTTTGTTCCCTCGGTCTTGAAAAACCTAAAAGGCAGCCAAGAATCGTAAACAATATACATATTGCGGAATGAAAATATCTTTGCAGATATTTGTTAAGCATAAATCTGTACTCGTCATTAAGATTTTCATCTTTTAACATTTTTATGTATTCAGTTATTTCTGTATTATTTAATTCACGTTCTTTTTTTGTTGAATAAGACATTATCTTAAAAGCCTTGTCGGCTCTGTATCCTGACAAAACTTTAACATCCGGAATATTGCTTATACTTTTAAATACTCCGTCCTGAGTTAATTCGTATTTTTTAACGTTATGAATAACCCATTCCCCTTTTTTGTAAACAGCATAATCTGATTGCAATATGCTGCTTAGCACGCTTGTATCTTTATACTGGGAAGAATCAAAATTTAATACAAGCGGTTTGCTTATCATATCCCTGTAATATTTCGGTACTACAATAATTTTTTCAAGCTGGTCGTTATTTGCTTTTACCGTATAAACAAAGTGGGTTTCGTAAGATTCATTTTTTAGGTCGTTAATTCTTTTTTCACTATACGGAATCAACGTATTGTACAGTGAAAAACATAAGACTGAAATAAAAATACTTAAAATAATTATAGGATAAACTATTCGCCAGAAAGTAAGCCCTATACCTCTTAATACGGTAAGTTCAGAGTCTTTACTCAATTTGTCAAAAGTAAAAAGTGTTCCTAACAGCAGCCCTACAGGCAGTGCTTTACCGACAATTTTTGGAATCTCATAAATCAAAAGCTGCAGCCCGACAATAGGGGTATAAATACCTGCCATTGTTCTTTTAATTACTTTTAAAAGAGTTTCCGGAGCAATCCAAACAACTACAAAAAGGAAAATACAAACAAGCGTAGCCGCAAAAACCTGTTTTGTAATATATCCGTCAAAAATCTTAAAGGGTAAAGATATTTTAGGCATTTTCATTACAGAGTAAAATCCTTTCCTAAATAGAATTGTTTTGCAACAGGGTCGTTTGCTACTTCCACACTGCGTCCCTGGATTTTTATTTTACCGTCAAAAATTACATAAGCTCTATCCGTAATAGACAGTGTAGCTTTAGGGTTGTGGTCTGTAATAAGTACCCCTAAGCCCTTTTCTTCCGACAATTTTCTTATATTTTCTTTAATTTCGCCGATAGCAATAGGGTCAATACCGGTAAACGGTTCGTCAAGCAAAATAAATTCAGGGCTTGCTGCAAGTGCTCTTGCAAGTTCAACCCTTCTTCTTTCACCGCCGGAAAGAGAGATTGCGGAAAATTTTCTTTTTTCTTTCATTCCGAATTCTTCCAGCAAATCTTCGAGTTTTTGCTTTTTTTCATCCGGTGTGAGTTTGTCATTCATCTGCAAAACGAGCTTTATGTTGTCTTCTACTGAAAGCTTTCTGAAAATAGAAGCTTCCTGTGGCAAATAACCGATACCTTCTTTTGCACGGACATTCATAGGGACGTTTGTTAAATCCTTGTCACCTAAAAATACCTTGCCGCCGTTAGCTTTAACAAGTCCTACCACCATGTAAAAAGTTGTGGTTTTGCCCGCACCGTTAGGACCTAAAAGACCAACGACCTCACCTTTATTTACTTCAAAACTTATATCGTTTACAACGGTTCTGTCACCGTAAATTTTTACAAGATTTTTTGCCGTAATTTTCATATTAAAATTTCCACCTTTATATCTAAAAAGGATACCACAAATTCAGGGAAATTTTAAATAATTTATGCTTTTTTATCCAAATTTTTTTGCTGTTCGTTAGAATCAGCCGCCTGTTTTTCTTTATCATCCAGATGTAAAACATGCATAATCGGATGTAAAATCAAATGACTGACTTCCGGTGCAAGGATAGTCAAACCGACTACGGAGCCTATAATAGAGCTGAATTCTATTGAACCTTTTGCAAGATCAAACATTTTCCCTTGCTTTTCCATAGTTCTTTTATGCAGCGGCTGTATTCCTTTTTCTTCATTACCCATCAAATACTCATACAATGAAGCATTATTGTCTTTAGGGTTCGTGAGGTCTTTGCCTACCAAATCACGGAATTTCTTATTTTTCGGCAAGGCTCTTTCTTTCGGGGTCATGTAAGCAAGATGATGATACGCAAGCATTTGTTTTGCATTTTTAAAATTAGGCATACCTTCTTTTTTAAATATTTTTTGAGCAAGTTTAAAACCGCCGTTTTTAAATATTGGTGGAATTACTGCAATATATATCCCAAAACACAGAATCTGGTACAACAATTCTTTTACAGCTGCGTATTTTCTTGTTTCTTTATCAGTATTCCGGTCAATTAAAGTAAAAGCAGGTCTGCCTACAGCTTTTAATGCTGTTTCTATTTTTACCGCAGCATCAGTATTCTGTGCAATTGTCTGGAAGGTGTTGCTTGTAATAGTATTAACTAAAGGTCCTAACATACTAGCCACCTACCTTCATTCCGTAATTTTGCATGCTTGAAATCCGAACGGTGTTAAGCAGATTTTTGCTTTTTTCGCTAAGAACAGGCGAATATACCTGTTTAACCGGCAGAGGATATACATTTTCTTTTATATCAAGTTTGCCGGAGGCTTTTTTGCGTTTTTTGTCCCAAATTTTAGATACTCCGTCCATAATAGGCTTTAAGGTTAAATTACAAACAACGGGAATTACAATTCCTGCAGTCAAACATACACTGAGTAAAGATAATCCGTTTTTTATTTTCTTTGGACTTGCTCCTGTTTTTTTAGCTAAGGGTTTTATCGCATACTGTATTAACTTATGAGTTACTAAATAAGAAGCAAAGGCAATTGCTTCTGTTAACCCTTCTCTAAAAGCTGCATATTTTTTTGCTTTAGGGTCGGATTTTTTGTCCATCATTGTAAAAGTAGGACGCATAACCCCTTTAAACATTGCGATTGCCAGTACTGCGTATATGGCATCGTTATGTTTTCCAAGGGATTCGCATATATTTTTTAATTGATTATAAAAAAAACCGCTCATTATAAACAATCTTTCCAAAAAGCTTCAATAGTATAAGTTCAAAAAAAAATATTTGTGCTACAGTCCGGCTAACGTTGTAACAATTTGTCACAATTATATTATATTTCAAATCCAAATTTTTATAAATTAAACACTTATCTAAGGCAAATTTTATCTTTTAAAAAAAATTTTACACAGATTTGTATCCAGCATAACATTTGTTCCAATCGGAAAAGTCTGCATATTTTTGCAGTGTCCGAATTTTAAGCCGCCTGTTACCGGTATTTTCAGGGAGAGAGAAAGAGATTTAAAATAATCATCAAAATAAACCTCATTATCAATTCCGGAAAAATCTCCGAGAATAATACCTGTGAGGTTGTTTTTAAATTGTGCAATATTTAAAAGCTGGGTAAACATTTTGTCGATTTTATATACCGGCTCGTTTATATCTTCTGTAATAAATATAAATTTTTCATCGGGAATAAAATTCTGACCGCATAAAGATTGCACGGTAGACAAATTTCCGCCCCATAAAATTCCTGATGTAACTCCGTCATAATAGACTTTGGGGTCATCAATAATCATTTCAGCGGTTTCACCTGCAAGCGTGTTAAAAAACGATTGTTCTGTATATGGTGAAACATCTTCACCAAAATCAGAATAAGCCATCGGTGCATTATAAGTAATCAGCCCTGTTTTTTTATAGAGCATAAGCGATAAAGCAGTGATATCAGAATAACCGCAAAATATTTTCGGGTGCTGTTTTATTGAAAGATAATCAATCTTATCAAGAAGTCTTATTGCTCCGTATCCGCCACGTGCTGCAATAATAGCATCAATACGTTCATCTTTGAAAAAATCATTGAGAGCTTTTGCCCGTGTGTTGTCATCTCCGCAAAGATAATTTACACGGTCTTTAGCATTGTTTGATATTACAACATTAAACCCTCTGTTTTTAAAATATTCCTCAGCTTTTTTTAGCCTTTCATAATCCTTTATATCTCCGGAAACACATAAAATGCCGATTGTATCACCTTTTTTAAGCTTTTGAGGGAAGTTTTTCTGCATAATTTTTTATTTTTTATAAATTTTAACGTATAATTTAATTATAAAATATTTATCATACTTGGAGCAAGGAAATTTTGACAGAAAGATATTTGCCGTTATACAGAAAATATCGTCCGCAAACCTTTAAAGATTTAATCGGACAGGAAAACATAGTTAAGGCACTGACAAACGCAATTAACCTTAACAAAATTTCTCATGCGTATTTGCTCTGCGGTCCGAGAGGCACAGGTAAAACAACCACGGCAAGAATTATCGCAAAGTCATTGAACTGTGCAAAAGGTCCGACTCTTGAACCCTGCGGAGAATGCCCGAGCTGTAAAGACATTGCAAATTCAACTCCGATTGATGTTATTGAGATAGACGCCGCTTCAAACAGAAAAGTTGAAGATGCAAGAAATATACTTGAAAAAATTCAATTTGTTCCGGTAAACGGAAGATACAAAATCTATATCATAGACGAAGTCCACATGCTTACAACAGAGGCATTCAATACTCTGTTAAAAACGCTTGAGGAACCGCCTGAAAACGTTATATTTATACTTGCAACAACAGAACCGCACAAGGTGCTGGATACAATTATTTCCCGCTGTCAGCGTTTTGATTTCAGAAGGATTACAACGGAAGATATAGTTGCCAGACTGCAATATATTTCTCAACAGGAAAATATAAAAATTACGGAAGATGCTCTCTATACTATAGCTCGCAGTTCAGCAGGCGGTATGCGTGATTCACTGGCGTTGCTTGACCAGATTAGCGTGCTGGATGCTGATAAAGAAATTACCGCAGACGATGTCAATGAGATGCTCGGTCGTTTGTCTTTTGAAACACTTTTTGACCTGAGCAGTGCAGTTATAGATGCTGATACACAAAAAGCTCTTACACTTTTGGATTCAGTCTATAACAAAGGAAATGAACCTTTTCAAATTATTACAAACCTTATTCAATATTTCAGAAACCTTCTTGTTGTAAAAAATTGTACAGACAGAAAAATAGCCGCAGAGCTTACCCAGCTCAGCGAAGCTCATATCTTGCAGCAAAAAGAACAATCGCAAAATATTGAACCCGAACAAATTTTGTATATAATTGAGCGGCTTTCTTTTTATTCAAAAGAAATCAAAGACACAACAAACCGCTATTTATGGCTGGGGCTTTGTATTATAGAACTTTCTTCAAACGTAAAATTTTCTTCCTACTCACAGCTTTTAGAAAGAATTGAAAGATTGGAATCAGGTGCTGCGCCTGTTTCTTCATCTGCTGTTTATACGGCTCCCGTACAGAAAGCACCTCAATTTGTTAAAAAATTGGATGCGGTTCCTTCCGTACATAGTTCAGTTGATACGACTTCTCAAGCACCGGAACCGGAAAAATCAGTTAACACACAACAGGAAAGAACTTCTCAGCCGGCTGAAGCGCAGCAGACAACAGAAATTGTTAATAATTCAACAGAAAACATCTCAACAAATATACAAAAAGAATCAAACACACCTGCACCTGCTGCTCCTGCTAATTCCGATGATATTGCTGTTGCCTGGTCAAGTATTTTGCAAAATATAACAAGTATTCCTTCACGCATGTTTTTCTATAATCTTTCACGCCCTCTGGAGCTTTCACCGGAAGGTATAACAATAGGGTTTGGTAAAGAAATTTTTGTAAAACAGGCTCAGGACAACAGTAAAAATGCGCCTTTAAAAAAAGCAGCAATGGAATATTTCTCTGTAAGTGATATTAATATTCACATAAAACTTGTTGATGAAAATGAAATGGCTCACTCTGCTCCAAAACCTACAATCGAAAAACTTGAAAGAAAGCAGCCGGCTGTGCAAGACACTTCTTATTCTCAAAATGCAGCAGAAGAAGAAAGCATTGCACTTATAATGAAGGATAACGACTCAGAAACAGGAGTTGCGTCTATAGAATCTGCTGATAATAAAGATGAGGCGGCAAATAATTTAAACAAAAATAAAATGCCGTTAAATATCTCTGATCGTTCACGAATGGTTATGGAAGTTTTTAACGGGAAATTTATTGATTAGGCAATTTTGGAATACGTATAATCGCAGGGCAATTTTGTCTGATTTTTTGTTTTTATTTATTTATGAAGGTGAATTTTGACTCAAAGTGTGAACAATTAAATTATGCAAATCCGATAGCTGTTTGTACACCTATAAAGCCGGTTTATACAGGGAATTTCAAACAGACAGAGGTGCAAGCTTCTAGCTGCAGTGATGTTTATGGCAGAGCAATGGTCGCAATGCATGGTGCTAAAAAGCCGCAAAGTAAAGAAGAAACAGCCGAAATTATAAACACAATTATTGACGGCACTGGCATGAAAATAGGTCGTCATATAAATGACAAACATATTCATATAGGCAGACCTGTTGAAGGGTTTAAAGAGCTTTGTTATGACGATATGAGAGCAAAATGTATAAGAGATGAAAAAGGTTTTATCTCCTCAATTTATACGCTTGATAACCAAACAGGCGAGGTTAATATTTACGATGCAAATGCAAATCTCAAAAGCCGATTTACACCAAATGACATGAAAGCGTTAAAAGAATACAAATACAGCGTGGAATCCATACATGATTTTTTAAGACACGATAAGGTCAAAGGTCTTGTCCCACGTGAAACATTAGAAAATTTTGTACAAACTCTGGATACTCTGTTTAATACGGATTCAAAAGTTATGCGTACTTCAAAAGATATGGTGCTGTACAGAGCCTTGCAGCCGGATTTAAGCGAGGCTGAAAAAGATACGTTGACAACAATCGGTGCTGTTTATAAGGATAAATCTTTTGTTTCCGCTACAACTGATTTTGACGTAGCTCAACGTTTCAGGACAAAAGACAATCCTGTTTTAAAAATCGAAGTACCTAAAGGCACAAAATATTTCGATATGGATGCACTGTTTAACATCGACCGTCAACACTGGAGAGAAAATGAATATCTTCTTAACCGTAACAGTCGTTTTGAAGTAACCGGGTTTGATGTTTTAAATAACGTTATAAACGTTAAATATCTCGGGGATTAGATTTAAGCCTTTAAAACCGCTTAAAAGAAACTTATGATACTCAATATTGCAAAAATTGCAATAAATTTTTGTACGTTATTCATTGCGGACATAAATTCTTTTTCGTCTTTAATATCTTTGTCAATATACGTTTGAAGCCTTTTAATTGTAGTTAAAGCCGGAAATACAGACAAAAATATAATGCAGGACTTTATTGATAACAAATGTGCATGTATCCCTGAAAATAAAATTGCATAAATTAAAAAAATTAAAAATATGTAAAAATAATACGCATTATCCTTACTGCCGCAAATAATCGGAAGTGTTTTTTTGCCCGAGGCCTTATCTGTGTTGTAATCAAGAAAAAAATCAGTATAAAGTAATGTTACAGTAACGATTGCAAATGATAGTGAAAACCATAGCAAGGCTTTTGAAAAGCTGCCGGTCATTACATAATACACACCGTTGAATAATAAGGGTGAAAATAATGTGCCTATGATAATTTCGCTCAATCCCATATATCCAGACTTTGGATAAAGCAAACATAAAATTCCGCTCACAACTATCAACTCAATAATCGGAAGACCGTATATTTTTACAAAAAATGCACCTGTAATTAAAGCAATGCCAAACAATACAGCACAAATTTTAAAAGCATTGCCGACTGTTATTTTTTCTTCTATAAAACATCTGCATTTGCCTTTTTTTAAGTTGATAATTTTATTTTCATTCTGTTCTTTTATTTTTTTTAAATAATTTTTGTAATCAATTATGTCGTCAAAAAGATTTCCGCCAAGATGTACACAAACTATTGCAAACAAAGCTGCTAATCCAAGCAAAATATTTCCGCCTGCCGCAAAGCCTGCCGCAAACGCTATTGCCCATGCCGTGACCGATACAGGCAGGGCGTATGCACGTGTACAATCTAACCAGAAAAGTATTTTGTTCATAAATAAAAGCATAGCATAAAAAGTGTAAAAATTTTTGTTATTTAATTTTAGGCTGTTTAATTATCTGAATTTGTTTTTCCTGCATACAGATGTAGTGCATATTAAAAAATAACAATCTATCTAATCATTAAATAAAAATTAATTTTTAATGATTTTGTAAAAAACCTCATTAAAATAAGAATATAAATTCTTGTATCCTAAAAAATCTAATAGAAGTGAGGTATATATAAAATGATTGATTTTAACAAACTTACCAACCAGACGCAGGAAATTTTATTTTCAGCGCAGCAATTGATGGCAAAGTTTCAAAATACACAATTAGAGCCGTCACATATTGTAATGGCAATGATTGAAGATAAGGAAGGAATTTCAAAAGACTATTTAGAGGCGTTAAAACTTAACCGTTCTCAATTTACGGATGCTGTTATGTCTGAATTAAACAATCTTCCGACAGTACAGCAGCCTGTAAATACACAGCAATTGTATCTGTCGCAGGACACAATAAAACTTCTTGACCTTGCACAAAACGAGGCAGAAGCACTAAAAGATACATATATAAGCATAGAGCATATCTTGCTTGCAATAACTGCTTTTGACGGTTCCAAAATCAAAGCGTTATTTGAAAGATTCGGTGTAAACCGCAATAAAATTTTAAACGAAATGAAAAAAATAAGAGGTCAAAATAAAGTGGATTCAAAAGATTCCGAAGAAAAATTTAAAGCTCTGGAAAAATATTCCCAGAATCTAACAGACCTTGCAAAACGAGGCAAGCTTGACCCTGTAATCGGTCGTGATGAAGAAGTCAGACGTGTTATACAGGTCTTAAACAGACGTACAAAAAACAATCCTGTGTTAATAGGCGAACCAGGCGTAGGTAAAACAGCGATTGTTGAAGGACTTGCACAGAGAATTGTCAGAGGAGATGTCCCTGAAAGTCTTAAGAACACTCAGCTTATCGCATTAGACCTCGGTGCACTCGTTGCTGGTGCCAAATTCAGAGGCGAATTTGAAGAAAGATTAAAAGCCGTGTTAAAAGAGGTTGAAGCCTCTGACGGTGAAATTATTTTGTTCATTGATGAATTGCATACGGTTATCGGCGCAGGTGCAACAGAAGGTTCTATGGACGCAGGTAATCTGTTAAAGCCGATGCTGGCAAGAGGCTTGTTAAGAACTGTAGGTGCTACAACTATCAATGAATACCGTAAATATATAGAAAAAGATGCTGCTCTGGAAAGAAGATTTCAGCCTGTTATGGTGGATGAACCTTCTGTCGAGGACACAATAAGTATCTTAAGAGGTCTGAAAGAAAGATATGAAGTCCACCACGGTATAAGAATCAAGGATTCTGCTCTTGTCGCAGCAGCAAAGCTTTCTGACCGGTACATAACAGACAGATTCCTGCCTGATAAAGCGATTGACCTTATAGATGAAGCAGCCTCTGCATTAAGGATTGATATTGATTCTATGCCTGAGGAGATTGATTCTCTGGTCAGACAGAAAATGCAGCTTGAAATAGAAAGAAAAGCTCTTGAAAAAGAAGATCAAACAGATGATAACATACAAAAAATCAACGGTTTGAATAAGACAATAAACGAACTTGATGAAAAACTCACGAAGCTTAAAACCCAGTGGGAAATGGAAAAAAGCTCGATTATGGGTGAGGCTCAAATCAAGGAAGAAATAGAAAAAACAAAATCTCAAATAGAAATTGCCGAACGTGACGCAGACCTTGAAAGAGCTGCGGAGTTGAAATACGGCAAATTGATTGAGCTGCAAAAACAACTTGAAGAAGCACAGAAAAACGGCGGTGAAAAACAGAAAAACCAGCTTTTAAAAGAAGAAGTTGACGAGGACGATATCGCCGAAATTGTCAGCAAGTGGACAGGTATTGAAGTTTCAAGACTTGTTGAGAGCGAAATGCAAAAGCTCTTGAGAATGGAAGACTATCTTCACAAACGTGTAATCGGGCAGCAAGAAGCCGTAACTGTTGTTTCTGATGCAATCAGACGTGCCCGTTCAGGTTTAAAAGATCCTAAACGTCCGATAGGCTCTTTTATATTTCTTGGACCTACAGGTGTCGGGAAAACCGAGCTGGCAAAATCTCTTGCGGAATTTTTGTTCAACGACGAAGATGCTTTGATAAGAATTGATATGTCAGAGTATATGGAAAAACATTCCGTTGCAAGACTTGTCGGAGCTCCCCCCGGATATGTCGGTTATGACGAAGGCGGTCAATTGACAGAAGCCGTAAGAAGAAAACCATACTCGGTTGTGTTGTTTGACGAAATAGAAAAAGCACATCCGGATGTTTTCAACATAATGCTGCAGCTTTTAGACGACGGTCGTTTGACAGATTCAAAAGGCAGAACAGTAGATTTCAAAAACACGCTTATTATTATGACAAGCAATATCGGCAGCTCTATAATTCTTGATAACACATTGAATGCTATGATGTCGGAAAAAGATTTTGAACAGACAAAAGAACAGGTTATGGAGCTGATGAAGGAGCAATTCAAGCCTGAATTTTTAAACAGAATAGATGACATAGTGTTCTTTAGAGCATTGACATTGCAGCAGTTGAAATCCATAGTGGATATTTACTTTGAAGGTTTGAAAAAGTTGTTCAAAGAAAGAGATATGCACCTTGAAATAACCGACGAAGCAAAAGAATTGCTGGCAACGCAGGGATTTAACCCGATATACGGTGCAAGACCGCTAAAACGTACCATAAGACAACTCGTTGAAAACCCTCTTGCCAAAAAAATTCTTGCTCAGGATTACAAATCAGGCGATACCATCACGGTTGATTCAGACGGTGATGAAATTATCTTTAAATAATGTCGGATATATTCATCAACAAAAATTTGAATAAAATACGACTGTTATCGTTTGTGTAAATTCGTTATGCCATACCGGGTTTTGCGTAAGTAAGCCGAACCCGGTACCTTCAAGAAAACAGGTCGTTTTTTAGCTAAACAGCCCTGTTGTGTGGGCTTGTGGTGACTGTCTTGGTGCTGGTAGAGTGTTTTAGAACTTCAGTCTTGGTATGCTCAATCTGCCTGTTATTCTGCTTGTGTGCATATTGGTTTGCACTGCACCTGTTAAACAATTCTCCGGTATGACGTGAAACATCACACCGGCTAAAAATTACACTTACGGCAAAGTAAAGTTGACATAATTACACTCTGTCATATATTTCAGTTGTATATCCGTTTGCAATTTCTTCTCTGGCAACTACTTTAACGGAAGGCATAAGTCTTGATAGTACAACACTTGTAACCTGTCGAATTTCCATAGGTACGATTACCACTATTTCATCAGCGTTAATATTGTGTTTATCTATGACTTTATAAATATTGTTTACAACCGTTTGCATTTTTGTATTATCGATTCTGATAACGGTATTTTTGCCTGAAACTTTGGAAGACAGGTATTTAACGGTTTCGTCAGAGAGTTCAAATGCCTGAATTACGTTATTTTCGTTTGCTATACTTTTGGATATCTGGCGTGAAAGTGAGTGTCTTACCCTGCTTAACAAATCTTCTTTTGTTTCTTCATCGGCAAAATCATTAATTTTTTCAAAGATATAAACAATATCTTTGATTGCAACACGTTCTTTTATAAGGCTGGTTAAAATATATTTAAGCTCGGCAATAGAAACAAAATCAGGAATAATATTTTCAATAAGATAAAGATTGTTTTCACTTACTATTTCTATATAATTGTTTATATCGTTGTAGTCAAAAATTTCATCAACGTTTTTGATACACACGTATTCCAGAATACGTGCAATGACTTCTTCCGGTTTGTAGCCTTGAGCCCAGAAATCTTTTGTTTTTTCTTCGCTTATCCACAGCACCTGTTTACCGGTTATCGGGTCTGTGTCTTTAATCATATCTTTGGCAATTTTTTCCAGCTTTAAGTCATCTTTAAAGAACATTTTGTATCCGCAAAAAACAACACCCTTAGCCGCACAAACACCACGTACATCGATTTCAAACTCATTTGCCTGCAGTGCCTCGTCATTTTCAAACTTGATTTTAGGAATAATATACCCTAATTCTTCAGCCAGATTCTGACGTACTTTTACGGTTTGTGCAACAAGACTCGCTTCTGTATCGGGATTAACAAGCTCAATATTTTCTTCGCTGAGTTTGATTTTTATTTTATCTTCACCGATTTTATCCAGCATAATTTCAGGCGAAATTGTTTTTTGCAGTTGTTTTTTCAGTTCATTGAGTTCTTCAATGGTTTTTGACATTTCATTGTTAAGTTCCTGACGCTGCGTTTCATTTGTTTCGTCAATTAGAGATTTAATGCTGTTAATTTTTTTTCTTTTGTCTTTAATTTTTGCTTGAATATCAACGCATTTTTCATAAGGTTCATTCTGAGCGGAGATTATTTTTTGCATTGGTGTTCTGTAACCGAATTCATTATCATCATCTTCATCAGTTTCTGCTTCTGCTTCCACTTCTTTTACAAAAATACAGTTAAAGCAAAAACCTTCATCGGTTTCAGCTTCGTGCATAGTATAAATTTCCCAGCCCTGCACTGACATTTCGTTAAGTAATGATTCCATTTTAAAAGTATCGTCACTGGGAACAGATTTTATACAGTATTGCATTCTTGTTGATTTCATGATTTTTACCCGTATTATGTCTTAAACGTTGCCGGTTGAGCTGTTTCTGTCATCTTCTAACTGTCTTATATCCACATTGTAATCAGATTGTTCCTGATAAATTGAACCGGTATCCTGAATATCAATATCGATGTTGATATCTCCGTCAACCATTTCGATATCTTCTTTTTTGTAATTTTTAATTTTGCCGTCTTCTGTCTTTACGGAAATTTCATTGCATAAGAAATGCAGCGAGCAAACTCGTCCAAGCCCGTCCGGCGTCATTACACCGCTGCCGATAGGCGGCATGTCTTTTGCTGCATCAATATAATTTTTGTATTCATAATTTAAACAGCACAAAAGTCTTCCGCAAGTACCGGAAATTTTTCCGGGAGTAATAGGCATTCCCTGGTCTTTTGCCAGTTTTATATTTATAGAATCGAATTTCCTTAAAAAAGAACAGCAGCAAAACGGGCGTCCGCAAAGACCGTTGCCTTCCATAATAGAAGTTTCATCCCGTACGCCTATATGTCTGAGATCTATTCTCACACGCTTGAACGCCTGGGTAAGATCCTTAAGCAATGCTCTAAAATCAACCCTTTCAGGTGCTGTATAATAAAAAGTTATTTTCCTTTTGTCAAAAGTATATTTTGCCTGAACAAGGTTCATGCAAAGATTGTGCTGCGCAACAAGTTCTTTGCATATTTTAAAGGCTTCTTCCTGAGCAATTTCTATTTCATCAAGAGTTTGCATATCCTGTTTCCCCATAACTCTTATCAGCGGAACAGGCTCAGGCATTTTCTTTTCCCATGCTTTAGCAATCATGGGATTTACAACAAAAACTTTTGCCACTTCTTCACCTTTTTCCGTACGCACAAGCACGAGCTGACCGTGTTCAACATAAGCACTTTCTGCTATCTGAAGCGGATGAAAGGTGTTTTTTATTAAATTAACCGCATATTTTATCATTTATACTTTCCTATTACATTTAACCGTATTTTAGCATAAATTGCGGTTTGTTTGTTATTTTTTATTTGTTTTGCTAAAATGTGACATTAAACGACCTATACCATTGCGCATTTTTACAAAAGCGTTTGAAACAGCCGGTTTTTCTTTAGACACAAATTTATCAACATTAGTAGTATGTGTATTTATTAATTTTACAGGCTGTTGAATCTTTTTAAGTGTTACAGGACGTAGAGCACTTTCTATTGTAGAAACAGGATTGTCACATATTCCAAATATTTTACCCATTAGAACTCCCCAAAACTAAGATTTTAAAAAAGGCGGCACCCAGATTCGAACTGGGGGATAAAGGCTTTGCAGGCCTCTGCCTTACCACTTGGCCATGCCGCCATGATGTATATTTTAAATTATAACCTAAATATTTTAAATGTAATGTACAAAGAATATTAAACTTTTAACATTTAATGTTTTAATTTTGCGTCCGATGTTTTTATGGAGCGGAAGACGGGAAAAAACTCGCACGACATTCAAGAAATCTTTGATTTCGTAGAATGACGGGTGCCGGCGATTTGCGAAAGCAAATCGAACGGTAAACCGAAGTTGTAGCAAACTTGTTTGCGTACAAATACGTGGTGAGAGTCCCGCTTTTTCTTTCAACGTCCGATGTTTTTATGGAGCGGAAGACGGGAAAAAACTCGCACGACATTCAAGAAATCTTTGATTTCGTAGAATGACGGGTGCCGGCGATTTGCGAAAGCAAATCGAACGGTAAACCGAAGTTGTAGCAAACTTGTTTGCGTACAAATACGTGGTGAGAGTCCCGCTTTTTCTTTCAACGTCCGATGTTTTTATGGAGCGGAAGACGGGACTCGAACCCGCAGCAGCCTGCTTGGAAGGCAGGTACTCTACCATTGAGTTACTT
>CALUSA010000036.1 GCA_944323275.1 Candidatus Gastranaerophilales bacterium | reverse complement strand
ATTTAGATTCCAGCTTTAAAAGCTGTTCATAAAGCTTGATTTGTTCATCAGTTAAATTTTTAGGAACCGCCAGACTAATTTTGACGTTCAAATTACCGTAGCCGCCTGTTTTTTTAGGAAGACCCAGTTCTTTCAATCTCAATACAGCCCCGCAGGAGGTTCTCGGCGGAATTTTTATATTGATATTACCGTGGAGAGTTTGTATTTCTTTTTTAGTTCCTATTACAGCCTCGGCAGGTGTAACCTCCAGGGTTTTAGTCAAATCTGTTCCGTTTATTGTATATTCTTTATCAGCAAATTTTACAACAAGATACAAATCACCCTTCATACCGTTTGAGGCTGACTTGCCTTCGCCCTTTAGTCTTATTTTTTGACCTTCTTTTACTTCCGGAGGAATTTTCACATTTAAAGTTTTAGAAAAAGTAACAAACCCCGTACCGTGGCAATGACTGCACATTGACCCGACGCCTGAACAGTCCGTACATTTTTCAAGATTGTTGATTTTTACACTGACAGGCTTCCCGTTAAAAATGTCTTTTGCACTGACTTTTATTTCCTGTGTGATATTCAGGTCAACAGGAGCTTTTTGCTGTTTTGTATTTGTTCTGCCGGCACGGGAATTAAATCCTGCACCTAAATTTTCATAAAAAGAACTTGCACCGCCGCCGCTGCGTGAAGATGCGGAACTGAAGCCGCCGCCGAATAAACTGTTAAAAAAGTCGGAAAAACCGCCTAAATCCTCAAAATTTATACCGGAAGTACTGTAGCTGTAGCCGTTTCCGCCGCCAAAATTAAAGTTTTCAAATCCCGGCGGAGGTGTATAATTTGCCCCTGCCTGCCAGTTTGAGCCAAGGCTGTCGTAGCGGGCTCTTTTATTTTTATCTGATAAAACTTCAAAAGCTTCGTTAATATCTTTAAACTTTTCCGATGCCTCAGGGGTTTTGTTCACATCAGGGTGATATTTTTTTGCCAGTTTTCTGTAGGCGGATTTTATCTCTGCCTGAGAGGCATCTCTTTTTATACCAAGTATTTCATAATAATCTTTATATTCCATATCAGGTTTGCATCTCCGTTAAGAAATTTTTTCTTTACATGCTCATGATAATACAAAATATGCACTAATTAGTTGATTTTAATTATTTATTAATAAAGTTATTCTAAAAACTGCCGATAATATATTTGTCGACTACTTAATTTTTTTAGTAAGCTTATGAAAAATTTCCTGTCAAAATTTTCAATAGTTTTAATTGTTGCATGTCTGCTGTCAAACGGCTTGAGCGCAGAAGCTAAATTCTGGTGGCAAAAATCTAAAGACAAAACTCCCGCTCAGTCAGGTCAGGCTGCTAAAACCACAACCGAAACAAAAACATTACCTGAAGAAAATAACTCTGTATTTTCAACAGCAGTTCCTATTCCTGAAGGAATTCTTTCGCAGTCGTCTTATCATATAAGTGCAATAGACCCTATCTCGGGTGTCGCCAAAAACGGCGGATTTTACCCCGGAGGCAGAGGTGCCAATCAACTTGTTATTTACACTCACAGAATAGGACCGAGAACAGGCACAAACGAATTCGGAGCGGAAGCTATTGTTGTAAACGGCACCGTTGTACGAATAAGCGGTGCAGATTCCATTATTCCTAAAGGCGGTTTTGTAATAAGCGGACACGGCAAAGCCAAAACCTGGATGAATTTGAATCTTACGGTCGGCACAAAAATTTATATAGACTATAGAAACAGAATCATTAACGCATATTTGACAAATGACAGTTTTATTTTTGCAACAAAAGAAAAAATAAAAGAAATTGACCAGATGATGCGTTATTACAAAGATAATGATATATATTACGACGACTCTGTTGCACACAGTTATATCACAAAAGCACTCGACAATTTAAAGAGGGCAAATAAACACCCTGACGACACACAAAAATATTCCTCGCTGGCTATAAGTTCGGCAAATAAAGCTATGCAATATGCGCTGCCGTATTATAAAGACGAGTTTAAAGGCGTATGGTTAAGACCTACGGAAAAAACACCTTCCGAAATTTCCAAAACTCTGGATAAACTCAAAAAATACGGTATAGAAACAGTGTTTTTAGAAACTTACTATCAGGGTAAAACTATTTTTCCGTCGGAAACTCTTGCTAAATACGGCGTACAGCCGCAGCGTCCCGAGTTTATCGGCTTTGACCCGCTGCAAATTTGGATGGACGAAGCCCATAAAAGAGGACTTAAGGTTTATATATGGTTCCAGACCTACTACGCAGGTCCTGAAAATCCTATGAACAACCCGATGAATGTTATTTCTGTTTATCCGAAATGGGCAAATGTCACAAAAATGAAGTACAATTCTTCAACACCGGTTGCGTCTTTGTCTGAACATAACGGTTATTTTATTGACCCCGCAAACCCTGAGGTTCAAACTTATCTTTTGACATTGCTTGAAGAAATTATTACAAGATACAAACCTGACGGAATAAATCTTGATTACATAAGATATCCGCAAAGCATAAGTGCGAAATTCTCCGGTTACGAGCTTTCTAACTGGGGATACACAGAATATGCGAGAAACGAATTTAAAAACGCAATGAATGTTGACCCTGTCGATATAAAATACGGCACGCCGCTGTGGGATGCCTGGGCAAAATATCGCCAGAACAAAATTACAAGCTTTGTGTTTAAGTCAAAACAATTGACCTCAAAATACAATATTCCGCTTACTGCAGTAATTTTTCCCGACAGATACAAAAGTATGGAAGTAAAAATGCAGGATTGGAAAACATGGTCTGACAATAACTATATAGACGGCTTTACACCTTTGATTTTAACCTGTGATAAAGAAACGGCTATCTATCTTATTAACGATATAAAAATAAACTCCAAACCTAAAACTAAAATTTATCCGGGGCTGTTTGTCACTTTTATGAACGGCAACCCTGACGATTTGCTGCGGCAGATTCACGAAAGCAGAAGGCTAAAAACCTCAGGTATCGTATTATTTGACTATGCACACCTCGATAAAAAATATACGGATGTGCTTCTGACAAATGCTTTTACGCCAAGTACGCCTTCTCAGACAACACTTTCACAGGAAAGCACACCTGCAAAACAGGAAAAAATAGAGCAGAAAAAACAAAGGAAATTCCTCTGGTTCAAAAAGAAAGAAGAACTTTCTATCAATGCGTCTTATGTTCCTACCCCAAAACTCGCAAACTCACCGGTCAAATAACAGATAAAAGTTTCCTCAGACAACTGTATCGAAATGCTTAATTCTAAACTTAAGCAGGTTTAATTTTGTAAAATTTTTGTGCGGTTAAGTACTATCCGGTCGGAAAGTTTTTATATTTGATTTATACTGTTTCTATTATTAAGAGGAGCGAAATTACATGAAAAAACTAATTACTGCAATTTTGTCATTAATGCTTTTAGGCAGCTGTTGTGCTTATGCAAAAGAATCTCAGGTTCAGATGCTTGCAGCTTTTTCTCAAAAGCCTCAAGAACAAAATGCCCTGTGGGTCGGAACTTTTCAGCTTGTATGGAACGATTTTGCAGACAATATTGTAAAAGGACCGATAAAGTTCAAATCGTATAAATCACAACTGGCAGACCTTTTAAACAAACAGGAATTTAAAAAATCAATGTTATCCGAGGATTCATACTATACTGCCTTCGGACCGACAAATATTGAACTAAAAAAACAGATTGAAAGCGCAATTAAACAAAAATTCAACGAAACAAGCGAACTTTTAAATAAAATTGACTGGTATCACCCCAACAGAGCATATCTGTTTTATGCAATGCTTGTGAAAAACTTCGATTTCCCTCAGAAATTTGACATACTGGCTTCTGAAAAATTCGGCAAAAATAAAGAACTCATACCGTATTTTGGTATTGATAAAAGAAGCTCTGATTCGCTATATAAAAATGTAAGGGTACTGTTTTATAACAATCAGTTTGATTATGCTGTTGCGCTTGATTCTGACAAAGATGAGGTTATATTGTACAGAACAAACTCCCGCAAAAACTTTGCCGATTTGTATAACAACCTTGAAAAAAAATCTAAAAAATATAAAGGCAACAAAGAATTTGTTGCCGGTGACCAGCTAAAAGTACCCTATATGAGTATTATGCAGGATATTTCTTATGATACGCTGTGCGGAAAAATGATAGCTGGAACGGACAAATTATACATAGACAAAGCCCTTCAAACAGTACAATTTAATATGAACAATACGGGTGTAAAACTTAAAAGCGAAGCTGTTATGAGTATTATGACTATGTCTATGCCTATAATGACAGCAGAAAACGGAAGAAATTTCTTCTTCAATAATACCTTTGTTCTGTTCATGAAAGAAAAGGATAAACCACTGCCATACTTTGCATTAAGGGCAAAAGATATGTCTTTTTATAAATATCAGGGAGAAATAAAGTAGGTAATAAAAATGACAGTTTATACCGAACATTTTTTAATTAATACGCACGGTTTCACGGACATTATTGATATAACAGAAAAAGTTAAAGCTGCAGTATATCAGCATAACTTAAAAGAGGGCAGCGTGGTCGTTGCCCTTGCCGGCAGTACTGCAGCTATAACAACAATAGAATACGAACCCGGGCTTATAAAAGATTTGCCAGCCGTGTTAGATGAAATTGCACCGATGGACAAAGACTATCATCACGATGACACCTGGCACGACGGGAACGGTTATGCCCATATAAGGGCGGCAATGATAGGCAGTTCGGTTACAATACCTTTAATAGAAGGTGCATTACTGCTAGGTACGTGGCAGCAGATTGTACTTATAGATTTTGATAACAAACCCCGAGCAAGAAATATTTACGTGCAGATAATCTGCTAGTGCATACACTTTCGCTCTTTCACGATAAAAGTACAAAAATTAGAGAGATTTTTGCACTTTTATGCTGTATTATAAATTTAAGAGGGAAAAATGACTAATCATGTAGATAAAATAAAAGTTCGTGGTGCAAGGGTACACAATTTAAAAAATATCGACATAGATATTCCGCTCAACAAAATTGTTGGTATTGCAGGAGTTTCAGGCTCCGGAAAATCTTCACTTGCGCTCGGGGTACTGTACTCCGAAGGCTCAAGAAGATATCTCGAAGCTCTTTCAACTTATACAAGAAGAAGAATGACACAGGCGCAAAAAGCACAGGTAGACGAGGTATTGTATGTTCCTGCCTCGCTTGCACTACATCAGCGTCCGGCTGTACCCGGGATAAGAAGCACCTTTGGAACAGGAACAGAACTTTTAAACAGCTTAAGACTAATGTTTTCACGTCTTGCCAGCCATTGCTGCCCGAACGGTCACTATCTTGAACCTACTTTAGCTGTTGCGGCAGAGCAGGAGCTTATATGTCCGGTATGCGGTGCACACTTTTACGCTCCATCCGCAGAAGAACTTGCTTTTAACAGTCAGGGTGCCTGCCAGACCTGTCAAGGCACCGGAATTGTAAGAACAGTTGACAAATCAACTCTTGTGCCTGATGAAACATTAACAATTGACGAAGGTGCCGTTGCCCCCTGGAATTCTTTAATGTGGACGTTAATGACTGATGTTTGCAGGGCAATGGGGGTTAGAACGGATATTCCGTTTAAAGATTTAACCGACAAAGAAAAGGATATAGTTTACAACGGTCCGGCTGAGAAAAAACATATTTTTTATAAAGCTAAAAACTCTGAAGTTGCCGGGGAACTTGATTTTACATACTATAACGCCACCTACACGGTAGAAAACGCTCTTGCTAAAGTTAAAGACGAAAAGAGCATGAAAAGGGTGGAAAAATTTTTAAAACAGGATATTTGCCCTGATTGTCACGGAACAAGGCTGTCAGAAGCCGCAAGAAAGCCGAAATTAGCAGGGATTTCTCTTGACAAAGCCTGTGAAATGACACTGTCAGACCTTATTGGCTGGGTTGAAAAAGTTCCTGAAGCTTTACCTGAAGAAATGAAACCTATGGCATTAAGTATCTGCGAATCTTTTTTGAATTCAGCTAAAAGGTTGATGGATTTAGGTTTGGGATATTTAACTCTGGATAGAGCCGCTTCAACACTTTCGACGGGAGAAAGGCAGCGTATGCAGCTTGCACGTGCAGTTCGTAACCGCACAACAGGCGTATTATATGTGTTGGATGAACCGTCAATCGGACTTCATCCTGCGAATATAGAAGGCTTAAAAGGTGTTATACACGACCTGATTGCTGACGGTAATTCTGTCGTCCTTGTTGACCATGATACTCAGATTCTATCGGAATCCGACTGGATTGTAGAAATGGGTCCAAGGGCAGGAGCTGACGGCGGAAACGTTATTGCTCAGGGTACGGTTTGTGATATAGAAAAAAATAAAGCCTCTTTAATAGGCGGTTTCCTTTCAGAAAAAAATAAAATAACTGTAAGAACCCCTGCCAACAACGCTGACATGTTTGACAGCGGAAAAATCCATTTATCTACAGGTGCAATACACACCGTAAAACCGCTTGAAGTTGATATACCCAAAGGGAAATTAACCGTTGTCACCGGTGTATCAGGCTCGGGTAAAACAACGATGATTTTAGAAAGTCTTGTACCTGCATTAGAAGCTGCCACCGCAGGTAAAAAACTGCCTGAACATGTTTTAAAGATTGAAGCGGAAGGCATTAAACAGATAAAACTCATTGATGCAACACCGATAGGGATTAACGTACGTTCAACCGTTGCGACTTATGCAAATGTGCATGATGAGCTGAGGAAAGTATTTGCCAAAACACCGCAGGCAAAAGAACTCGGATATAAAGCCGGTGATTTTTCTTATAATACAGGCAAGTTACGCTGTCCAAACTGCGACGGAACAGGGGTAATAAGTTTAGATGTACAATTTCTGCCGGACGTAGAAATTCCTTGCCCGGAGTGCGGCGGCTCAAGATACGCAAAAACAGCAGGGAGTGTAAAATACAACTCATATTCGCTGCCTGAGCTTATGGCAATGGACGTCAACACGGCAATAACTGTTTGCCAAGATTTAAAAACAGTTCACCAAAGATTAAAAGTTCTGCAGGAGCTTGGCTTAGGGTACCTGACACTCGGAGAACAAACGCCGGGTCTGTCTGGCGGCGAGGCTCAGAGGTTAAAACTTGCAGGTGAAATGCGCAAAGCACAGTCAGACTCGATTTTTGTCTTTGACGAACCTACAATAGGGCTCCACCCGCTGGATGTACAAACGCTGCTTACGGTATTTCAAACCTTGATACAAAACGGTGCAACGGTGATTGTTATAGAACACGACACGGATGTTATTAAAAACGCCGATTACATTATAGATATGGGACCTGAGGGCGGAAAAGCCGGCGGGGAGATTATTTATGCCGGAGCCTTAGAAGGTTTAAAAAATTGTACAAACTCTAAAACAGCTAAGTTTATATAATCAATAAGAAAAATATTTGTCAAAATCTACATCGTCAAAACTGCATAAAAGCCTGTAAACTTCATCATCTTCATCCATACGCTGAAAATTGTATTCGTTAAACTTCCATATCTTGGGATTAATTCCTCTTACCTGTACAATACCTTTATCGAATAAGATTTTAAGCTTCTTTTTGACTGTTTCTAAAGGCATATTTAAGTGGCGGCTCAATTCTACGGCTGTAATCCCGTCATCATGGCTGCACTTTTCAGGTGTAAGGAACATCAGTTCCAGACCTACTTCCTTTAGATCTTTATCTTCAAGCTCGATATCGTACATATCCATCATTTCTTTATACTACGTTATTGAAAGCTCAATATCTTCATTCATATATTGTATATCGGTATAATTATTACAAAACTTTAGATTTTATATAAATGTAAAGTTTACAATTGTTAATATTATTTATTTAAAACGGTTAAAAAAGCCGCTGCCAAACTTTGAATAAAAATATTTAATAGAGTCTTCAGCATTTAATATATGAAACTCCTTAAGTGCAAGAAATTGTGAAAGTTCAGTTTTCCCGGCAGGTCCTTTAATAGCCACGGCATATTGCATATCAGGTGTAATATTACGCTGAAGCCCAAGACGGTATTGCCCACGGTTATCTCTGGCAATGACTATTTCGGAATCCTTTGAGCCCCATCGGCTTACATTTGCAATTTGTTCCTCAAGAGCTTTTGCTGTCCTTTTATAATTAATACCGGTATATTTGGATAATTGTTTTCCCAGCTGATATTTTACCTGCGGTGAAACAGATGCTTTAAAATTAATATGTGTTTTATTTGATACTTTTATATCAGATATATTCATAAAAAAATCCTTTTGAAAGGAATAAAACCCGAAATAAAAATTTTTTGCCTGCTAAACCTACTACTTCTATATGACAAGAATTGTTCTTGCCTAAATAATAAGATAAAATAATTTTTACGAACTATATAATATTAATTCATAGAAAGAAACAAATATGACTCCAAAAAAAATTTTTATACTGCTTGTATTGTTTTTATCCGGTATGTCCTGCTCTTACGCCCAAATGAAGGTAAACGCCAACGGAGGTTCTTTATCACCTGCAGTTATTAACAGCCTTGTTAATTGCAGACCGTATCGTGAAGTACAACAGGTAAACTTTTTCGGTGCAAACATTAACAGTGTTGTTGAAATTGCGGGAGTTTCCAACGGGTATTGTATATACAGGACTTATATGCAGGAACAGCCTGATAAAACAATGAACGAATGCCGATTTTCCAAATCACAGCTGCAGGAAATTTACGCAGCCTCTAAAAAAGACCCCAATAGTAAGGAAACATATTCCGGCAACGGTTTACAATATACATCAGATCCCGTTAATGTTGTATTCACAAAATTTTATAACGATTCCTCTACCTGCCGTTCAACGGCACAATAAACCTTCGACGGTGCAATTTTTATGAAAATAACCGTTCTTGTCGACAACAATACAATCACAGACAAATATTTTTATGCAGAACCGGCTTTGTCTTTATTTATAGAAGTTAAAGCCAAAAAAATACTTTTTGATACGGGATATTCGGATATTTTTATAAAAAATGCCATCAAGTCCGAGACTGATATAAGCAGTGTCGATTATGTAATTTTGTCACATGGGCACGACGACCACAGCGGCGGACTAAAATATTTAACGGATTTTTATAAGAATAAAAAAAACAGTCCGTCATTAATAATTGCAGGACAAGAATTTTTTAATAAAAGATATGATTCAACCGGCGAATTCGGATGCCCTGTGTCAAAAAAAGAACTTGAAAAAATTTTTGAGTTAAAAATAAGCCCTGAACCGCTATGGATTGATGATGACATTGTATTTTTAGGAAAAATCCCTAATGAAAATGATTTTGAACACCAATCCCCGTGCGGAATATCCGGCAATTACCCAGATTATGTAAACGAAGACAGCGCAATAGCAGTAAAATTACCGCAGGGGCTTGTAATTGTCAGCGGGTGCGCACATGCCGGAATAGTCAATATTTGCGAATACGCAAAAAGAGTCTGTCATACGGAAAAAATCATTTCAATAATAGGCGGACTGCATCTGCATAATGCAGACAAACCGGTTATTCAAAAAACCTGTGAGTATATAAAAAATTTACAGCTTGATTCTTTGTACGCCTGCCATTGTACAGGATTAAAGGCAAAGTGTTCGCTGAATTCCGCAGCAAATTTGCAAGAAGTCGGAAGCGGACTCATTATAGAATTTTAAGCCGGATTTAATTTATCGCCTTTTAGCTTTTTAAATATTAAGAAATATTACAAAAGTATATACAAAAAAGGCAATTTTTGAATTTGTATATACTTTATATATATAGAGAGATTAAGTTATTAGAATTATTTAAGAGAGGCTTTTAAAATGGGCGACGAAAACAGCTTACAAAAATATAGAGGAAACCTGACATCAGGTCAGCCTGCTAATAACTTTAACCGTCCGAATTTGGATTACAAAAACGGCGGCAGACTTGAATATACAAATTACAATACAATAAAACTTTTTGAGCCTGAAATCGGCTGGAATTTATATAAAACAAAAGACAGAATAACAAACTTCGGTAATACAAGCTCTAGCCTTAAAGGCAGCGGCTTTGTCAACACAATGAATGACATTTTCGGCATTGTAACAACAATTGCCGCACCGGTTGCAGCAGGTTTAAGCATAGCTGCTTACGTAAAAGCTATGAAAGGCGCTTCTGATGGTGTTGACAATTCCTTCTCAAGAAAAGAAAGAAAAGAAATTAATAAAAACACTGTTGACGCTGAAGATGCAATGTACGGACTTGATTCCACCATCACAACAGGTCAGGCGGTACTTGATAATATCGATAATATGAAACAAGATACAATAATGGATGCTGCGCAAAATATCAGGAACTCAATTGAAACAGCACAGGCTCAAAAAAACGAGGCTATACGAAAAAATGAGGAAGTGCAAAGAACTAAAGGGCTTTTAGAAGGACAGAAAACTACTTTAACCGGACAATATGATACATTAGGCAAAGAAATACAAACAGCCAAAACCGAATTAGACGTTTTAGAACAAAAAGATACATCCAAAATGACTCCTGCAGAAAAGACTGCTCACGAAAACAAAATCAAAGAATTAAAATCAACAATAGAAGATAAAGAAAAAGAATATAAAAAACTTGGAGAAGATATAGCAGAACTTGAGTCGAAAATAGCAGTACAACAACAAATAATAGATACAAACAACCAGACAATAACAACACTTGACACAAACATCACAAAAGCACAACAAATAGAAAGAGAACTTCACAGCCACGTAAAACAATAATAACAAATAAAAATACCCTTTCAAAATAAAAGAGAGGGTATTTTTTGGTTATAATAATTTAACCTGACAAATTATCTTTTATTTTTCATCTTTATGGCATTTTACACCACGTTTTGTGGCTGCAATAACCTCGAGAATGGTTTTATCAAGAAGTTCAAATTCTTTTTGTTTTTCAGGCGGCTGTTTTGCTCTCCATTCATTGAGCATTTTAACAAATTCTTCTCTTTGTACAATACATTCGCCCGTACCTACTTTTGAGGCATATTTTTTAACAAATTCTCTGTTAAAATCTTCATATACTTCTGTTATTGCATCAGACACAAGCTGAGAGTTTGTCAGCATAACGTCAATATCTTTGTTGAGGTTGTCTTTGTCTTGTTCGGAAATAACCCACATTCCGTCAATTGATTTTTTACCGAAATGTTTACCCTGTCCCATAAGACCTGCAGCCATTGTTGCGGTATGTGTGGCACTTTGCATATCTACAGTAATCCCCCAGCTGCCATCCTGTCCGTAGAAATGTTTTTCGCAGGAATTTCCGCCAAAATCAACAACAAGGTCACTAAAGATTTTTTCAAACGACCACTCGGGGTTCAATTCGTCACTAAAAAATACTGCACCGCCAAAAGAACCTCTCGGGTCTAAGGTTATAAAGTTAACATAATTGCCGGCATGGTCAGGTCGATTTTCTTTTTGGGCAAGTTCTTCCATAACAATGCCGTTTGTAGCGTGACCGCATTCATGGGCAGTAACAAGCTGTTTTCTGTGCGGAGGCTCCTGAGCACTTGCCGGTCGTCCTGTTGTAAGCTGCAGGTAAGCTTCCGTAAAATCAGCTTTATCTATGGTTTTGTGCTTTCTTTCTTTTGCCACGTTTTTGGCTTTATCCAGAAGGGTAAGAATTTCTATATAAGAACACCATTCGCTCAGCATGTTTATGTGTTCTTTTATTTGTTTTTGTTCTTCTGCATTACCCGAGAGTGTAATTTTTTTCTTTTTTAAATAGTAATTTATAATTTCGCTTCGGGCTTCTTTGTTTCTTGAAGGCGATTCAACCTCAATCTGGTCAATAAACTTAAAAGATTTTGTAGTTGCATCGCCTATATATTTCGGATCATTCATAGAACCCATTACAACAATATTAATACCCTGTTCCTGAGCTTTGTTCATTTCACGGATAAGCTGTGACATTGCTTTTTCGTGGTATTCGGAGAGATATTCTCCGTATGAGAAATACTCAAAATTTTCGATATAGAGTATTGCCGATTTTTTATGATTTGTTTCAGCCTGAGTTTTTACCATACCGAACAATTTTTTCATTGAAGCTTCGGGGCTTAAGTTTCCGCCGCCGAACAGGTCAACATCTTTTGTACCGAAATCAACCGCATTAATTTCTATATAAGGAATTTTTGCTTCACCGGCAATTGCCTGTGCTGTGTATTTTCTGCCCGCACCGACAGAACCGTCCTGAGAATAAATTACAAAGCCTTTGGTGCCGATTGATTTATCCTGAATCCTGTCAACAATAGAGCGGGCTTCTTTTTTAGTAGCCGGCGAGCCTACCATGTCTTTTAATTTTATACCCGTGTCAAAAACAACTTTTACTGCGTTGTCGCTTTCTACAGGTTTAAAAATTTCTTTAGCTTCTTTTATGTAATTTTGTACATCACTCAAACCGATATTTTGTTTGTCTACATAGTATGAAGAAACAAGCTCCAGCACTTTTTGAGCCTTTTCAGGATAGTTGCCGGAAAGCTGGTTTGCCGCTTCTACACATTTTTCAATTGCCTGTTTGCTGAAATGTTTTTTTATTTTTGCCATAAGCTCGGGGGCTTCTTTAAAAGCTTTTTGTGCCTGCTCCATATTCATTAAAGGAAGCGAAACTTCACCAAAGTCATCGAAAAATCCTTTTAAATAATCGTCCGTAGAGTCGCTGTAATATTTATCTTTGTTGGCAACCATTACGAATTTTACATTCTCCGGCGAATTTATAAAGGTTTCCACATTGTATTCATCAACGGCAAGTGAGTTTAAATCACTGTCCATAATGTCCATAACAACAATGTATGTATGATTTTTATCTTTACCGAACTCTTTTAGCTTTGTAGCCATATAACCTTTATCTATAAAGCCTTCATTGTTTAAGTTAAGAATTCTGGTATTATTTTTATTCAGTTTTCCGAAACCGTCTTTATTGTCTTCAAATAAATGTAAAAAACTGTTTATGAGATGGGTAGGATAATTTTTCTTATCATGCAAAACCACCATATTGGTGCCTATGGCAAGATTTTTCCAGATATTTTTTGCCTTGTCATCATAAAATTTCAAATGAGGTCTTTTTTCTAACGGTCTTTTATCTACATACACAGCATCTTTAAGTGCGTTTCTAAAAGGCAGGGTAATTTCTTTTTTTATCTTATCGCTGTTCGGCAGCATAGCTGCAGAAAAAAGTGTGCTGTCATGAACAAGTCCGTCGCCCTCAGTATATCCCTCGTCAACATCAATATTGTTATCCTGTTCATAAATACTGTACACATCGTTTATAAACTGTTTTGAAATAGGTCTGTTTGCTCCGTTTTGTTTGATTTTTGCCTTTGGTATTTCAGCAAGTTTTTCATCAAGAATCTTTAATTCTTCTTCTATAACAGGTTTAATAAGATCTCTTTTTTCTTTCTTTTTAAAGATATCTTTGCCCATATCATTTTCAAAAAATATAAAAGCATCATAAGATGACTCGTCATCATAGCTTATATCACCGGAATCAAGACCGTCTATAAAATTTTTAATCTGCTGCAGACCTGCTTTTAAAATATGAATACGATCGACCTGCGGATGCCCGTATTGTTTTGCAATTTTCTGCGCATTGTTCAAAAGTTCCTGTGCAGGGTCATTAAGGCTGTTAAGAATTACCGCCTCTTTGTCAACAATTTCTTTCTGAGCGGCACCAAAATTGATAAAATAACTATGCATCAATGCTGATGACGGCATTTGCAATTTCGGATTAGTTTTTTGTTCCGGTATCTGAGTATTTTGTGTGTTATTTTGCACACTCTGTTTATTAAAAATATTTTTTGTATTCAAATTAACGTTAATTTTTTCAATCATAATAACCCTCTCAATGTGATTAGATATAAATTTAAAAGGTAAGAACAAAATTTTTTGTCAGTAATTATCTAAAATATTAAGAACTTGATACATTATTAAATTTGGGGCATTAAATATCGGCAGGATTTTTTAAATCTTTTCAATTACCGGAAATTTTCCTCCAAACGGATGATTTTAAGAGATTTTTGTATTTTTTTTGACTTTTTGACCGACATCATTAATGAATAAGTATGTTTAAATAAAGGACTTAACAGATGACAACATTACGTGGCGGTATTAATTTTTTTGAAAACGGTTTAACAACCAGCATACGTGCAATGCACCTGCAGACAGAAATTTTTGGCGTCATTAACGAAAACTACAACTCATTTGATAAGGTTGGATATCAAAGAAAAGACCCTGTTGTTTCTTCGTTTGCGGAATGGATAGGCACCCATGCGCTTTCGACTGCCGTAGATGATTCCATCGGCAGAATAGGACATTCCGACAACCCGTTAGATTTAGCCATTGCAAACAAGGGTTATTTCCAATACCAGAGTCCTGACGGCATAAAAATCACACGTGACGGACGTTTTAAAGTCGACAAAGACGGCAACCTGCTTACACTGGAAAATGCCAGTGTGCTTGCTAATGACGGCACCCCCATAAGGCTGCATGTTCTTCCTGAAAAGCTTGAAGATATTAAAGTTTATAAAAACGGAGATATAAGAGTATTCAACAAAGCAACCAATCAGCTGGAATACGTTGCAACACTGTCAGTAGTAACAAATGAAGGTGTTGCTGTACTAGACCCGAATATCAAACAGGGCTTTAACGAATACTCTAACGTTTCTTTAAACAGCGAAATTCTGCAGATTATCCCTGTAAAAAGAAACTTTGAAGCTAACAGACAACTGTTTATTATGCAGAACAACAACCTGTCAAAGGCAATACAATCCCTGAGCAGCTCATAATGAAAAACAAAACGGATAAAAAGGCAAAGTAAGTTAAGAAAGGTTAGCAGATGACAACATTACAAGGGCTTATAAGACGAGGTATTATAAACACCAATATTCAATTTGAAAGACTGGGCTACATTTCAAATAACGTAGGCAACATGAATACTAACGCCTATAAATCCGTAAGGTTTGAACAAATTCTTGATGAGAACGGATATTTAGACGGCGTAGTACGTTATGACTACCAGCAGGGCGCATTTATGAGAACAGAACGTCCGCTTGATGTATGTCTTACAGGACCGGGGTTCATTCCTGTTACATCCCCTAACGGAGATGTTCAATACACCCGTGACGGCTCTTTCAAGTTGGACAAAGACGGTTACATCGTTACAAACGACGGCTATCTGGTAGGCGACGGTATCAGAGTTCCGGTAAACCATGAAGGTTTAAGAATCAAACAGGACGGTACTGTAATGATTATCCAGAAAGGTCATACAGAATACCAGACACTTGGTAAAATTCCGGTTGTACAATTTCAGAATCCCGAAGGCTTAAAATCAGCAGAGTTCAACAAAGTTATTGCAACTGAAGAATCAGGCGAGCCAAGACTTATTAAAGAACACAGTTATATAGCGCAGGGCGGGCTTGAACGTTCTAATGTCAATTACATCGGCAACATCAATGAAATCTTAAGGCTTAATTCTTCAATGATTGCAGGCACAAGACTTATCCACGTAATTGACGATATGTATCAAAAATCAATCAACCTTACTCAATAATAATTAAACATTAACTTCTTAAGTAAAAAGGTAAAAATATGTACACTCCCAAAGATCCTATTATTAAAACAAATTTAATGCTTGATTTGATTTCTCAAAGACAGAGGGCTTTGAGCACAAACCTTGCAAATATGGATACTCCTAATTACGTCAGAAAAGATATCAGTTTTGACCAGTACTTAGGTACTATGAACAACCCGTTAGAAACCGAATTGTCCATAAAACTCGGACCGTCCGGTCTTATAGAAGAACAGGATGTTGGAGTTGACCCGACATACGAACTTGCGGAAATGCAAAAAATGTCCATTTTGTATTCCGTTGCTTCAAGAAAAATGTCCTCAATAATAAACGAAATGAGAACTGCAGCCGGTGTAGGCAGATAGTAAGTTAAATAAAAAATAAAGCAAAGAAGGTGAAGATATGAGTTTAATGGAAACAATGAATATAGGTGAAAAGAGCTTGCAGGCGCATGGTGCAAGACTTAAAATTCATGCTAAAAACATTGCCAACCTCGATACACCTAACTATGTAAGAAAAATCCCCGTGCTCAACGCAACAGATGATATTTCTTTTCACGGATTGCTTAATTCTATGAAGGAAGATGTTTTTGGAGTAGGCACAATCCCGTTCCAGCAAGGCGGTGTAAGATTGACAGGCGTAGTTGAAGACCCGACTTTAGGCGAAAGATTGTATCGTCCGGGACACCCTGATGCTGACGCTAACGGCTATATCCGTTCATCAAACGTAAACCCTATTGTTGATATTGCGGATGCAAATATAGCACAGCGTGCGTACGAAGCAAACCTTGCCGTTATCAACATAACAAGAAGTATGGCACAAAGAGCCGTAGAAATAGGCAGACAATAGTACTAAACAATAAGGCAGGCAGGTAAAATGTTTTCTCCGACAATACAGGCTTATATAAATCAAGGCGGAAAAGAAGCAGCCATGCAGCGTGTGCAGCAGATACAAACACACGTTGCAAGTATTGAAAGGCAGCTTAATCCTGATGCCGTAAAAACGGAAAAGCCTTCTTTTGCAGAGATTTTAAAAGCCAGCAAAATGGGGGAAGGACAATTCAGAACAGGCAGAGCTAACTTTCTTGCCTTGACTAATGCGGCAAACAACCTGCGTGCAAATACGATAGATTCACTTGAAGGTACATACGGCAACGTGGTAAATCCTTCAAGAAGCCAGATAATGAACATTATCTCAAAAGCCTGCCAAAAATACGGTGTGGATGAAAAACTTGTTCAGGCAGTAGTCAGACAGGAATCAGGCTTTAATCCGAAAGCAACCTCGCACTGTGGAGCCATGGGATTAATGCAGCTTATGCCGGCGACAGCCAAAGGATTAGGCGTGAAAGATGCATACAACCCCGTACAAAATGTTGACGGCGGTGTAAGACATTTAAAAGGTCTGCTTGCAAGATACAACGGCAATGTCGTTCTGGCTCTGGCTGCTTACAACGCCGGCGGCGGAAATGTCGATAAATACGGCGGCGTACCGCCTTTTAAAGAAACTCAAAACTATGTAAGAAGCATACTCGCCAATTACCTCGGATAAAATTTTATAAAGTAGAAACGGAAAAGAAAAATGATAGAAAAAAAGTTTGCACCGAATATAAATCTGTTTGAAAGAATGCAGCCGACTAAGCTGGATACCGGCATTGGCGGTATGACTCCTTTTCGTATGAACAGAGTGGAAAAGCTGGAAACAAACGATTTTAAGTCTGTTTTTTCCGGTCTGGTTGAAAATTTTAACAGAGAATTAAATGCTCCTGACCAGCTTATGAAAGATGTTATGGAAGAAAACGGAAATGCTGATATACACGATGTTATGACAGCAATGGCGAAAGCCGAACTCGGAGTAACTGTAGCCACAAACGTTACAACAAAAATTATTCAGGCATACGACAAAATTATGCAGATTCAGCTGTAAAACTTTTATTGTATATACAAATCAGTCGTTTTCCTGCTCAAGTAACGTATCTTTTATCAGTTTTTTGGCTGAATCTACAGCATCATACTCGTTGTAGAATATATTGCTTTCACCTACCTGTGCAACAATATTTATATCTTTCAGCTGTTTGCGGATTTCTTCATTTTTAATTACCAGCATTACACAAATTTTTTGCTCCTGCAGTCTGACAATAATATCCTCGAGGGCAAATATTGCGGAAATATCAAGCAATGCGCCAGATTCATAATTCAGTATAAGGAATTTTGTGCCGAGTTGTTCTTCAAATTGCGCAACCAGTTGCGTTGCAGAACCAAAGAAAAACTGCCCTTCGATATGCACAACACGAATCTGGTAGTTGTACAGATGAAACAGCTCTTTTTCAAATTCATCGATTTGGTCGTCATGAAAAGGCTTGACTCCTAAAGATGTACCGTCTGCAACTCTTTTTGCGTATAAAAGCGCAGCAAGCGTAATGCCTGCACCCACAGCAAAAATAAGATTGTAAAATACCGTTAAAAAGAAAACAACGGCAAGGACATACAAATCATCTTTTGGTGCGTATTTTATAACTTTTAAAAGTTTTGTATCAATAATATCGTATCCTATTTTTATAAGAATGCCCGCAAGTACACAAAGTGGAATTTGTTTTGCAAAACCTGAAAAGCAAATAAGCACAATAAGCAGAATTATAGGATTAATAACCGCAACCAGTCTGGTTGTGGCACCGGCGTTTATTGCTGCTGCACTCCGCATTGTTGCTGCGGAACCAAAGAGAGAGCCTGTTAAAGCGCAGCACAAATTTCCTATACCCTGTGCGCTCAAAAGTCGTTTTGGGGAAGTGTTTGTTTTTGTCAGTGAGTCAATAACAAGACCTGTTAATAAACTTTCCGAAGATGCAATTATTGCTAGTACAAGAGCAAACGGTATGCAATCAAAAACAGTTTTAAGGTCAAAGTCAGGAAGTACTAAATTAGGGAAATTAAAAGATATTTCCGAAATTCTTGCAACATTTGCCCCCATCTTAACCGATATAATTGTACCGATAATCAAGGCTATTATTTGCGAAGGAAAAATTCTGTTAATTTTTTTCGGGGTTAAAAATACAATTAACAAAGTTATTCCGCCGAGTATCAAAGCTTCGGGATTCACAGGGGAAGAAAATAATGTCTTAATCCCTTCTATCGGCGAAGCAGCACCCTGTTGACCGGCAATAGGATTTAATTGTAAAAGTATTAAAAGTACGCCGACCCCGTTCATAAAACCTGAAATAACAGGATAAGGTACATATTTGACAATTCCCGGCAATGGCGACATACTGATAAGCACCTGAAAAACAGCTGCCAGTGCCATTATGGTAACTATCGTCTGCAGCTCGAAGGAATTGGTCAATATCATAGAGGTTAGGATTATAGTAACAGGACCTGTAGGACCGGAAACTAAAGGACCGCCTATTATACCCGCAATAAAACATAAAATTATTGCACTCCAAACACCTGCACCTGCCCCTAATCCCGTTGTGACACCAAAAGCCAGTGCCTGAGGCAGTGCAACTATGGAAGATACAATTCCGCCTAAAAAATCACCCCGTATTTGATTAAAACTTTTCATCAAATGTTATTCTACAATAAAAAATATCTCCGTGTACAGACTTGCCGTGGTAATTCATTGCCGCAACAAAATTTATAAAATTATTTTACAAAACATTTAAAGAATTATTTGATTATTTATAGAATTATTGATAACAAAATCCAAAGAATATTGAGAATTTTAACGACTTATCAAGATGTTTGTCCAATATTGTAATACTCAAACGCTATATCAAAAATAATCAAAATGACTGTTTACTTATATCTTGTTTCACGAGAGGTAGAACCCCGATGCGTTAGCATTGGGTTCGATTCCCTAAATCTTTATGAAAACAATGGTGGAGCGAATTTTGAGCGGCTGTGGAGTCGAGTCTGTAGAACAGACGAGCGAACAGCCCTGTGAACAAGGTTTGTGAAATGTAGAATTTTTAGAATAAAAATTCGGAATGTAACCCTAAACCTTGTGAACGCCAATAATCCAAGACGAGGACTCTGCCGAATAAAATATGACTAAATGTCATATTTTATGAGAGGTAGAACCCCGATGCGTTAGCATTGGGTTCGATTCCCCAAAACATTAAACTTTGAAATATGGAAATAATGGTGAAGCGGATTTTGAGCGGCTGTGGAGTCGAGTCTGTAGAACAGACGAGCGAACAGCCCTGTGAACAAGGTTTGTGAAATGTAGA
>CALUSA010000035.1 GCA_944323275.1 Candidatus Gastranaerophilales bacterium | reverse complement strand
AACAGCGGTATCAACAAAAGCAAAATCGTTGAAATACTGAGTACACTACCTATAACAAGTTTTTTTATCCAGTGTTCGTCATTTTTTACGCAGGTAAGAATTGACTCTAAATCATATTTCATATTTGGCTCCTGTTAATTTTATTCATCGCAATTATACATTATTTTTACAATTTTAGGATAGTGTAAATAGTCTATTTTAAAGCAAAAAAGCTGCTTTTTTTTAAAAGCAGCTTTTAGGTATGTATTAAAGTTTTTTATTTTTTCTTTTTTTAGTTTCTTTTTCAACCGGCTCAAACCAGTCACAGGTGTGTTCTTCGCAAAAGGCTTTTTCTAAATCCTTCATGATGCTCTGGTGAGTCATTTCAAAGGTAATAGGAGTAATTGAAACTTTGTTCTGTCGTACGGCATTTATATCTGTTCCGTCGTTTTCATCGTATTCAATGAGTTCGCCTGCAAGCCAGTAATAAGTTTTGCCTCTCGGGTCAATACGTTTGTCGTATTTGCTGGTGAACATGCGGGTACCGAGTTTTGTTATTGCAATACCGGCAATATCTTCTGCTTCAAGAGAAGGAAAATTGATATTAAGTATAGATTTTTGCGGAAAATTGACTTCTTTAATTTTGTTGACAAATTTAGCCATGAAATTTGCAGCAAAAGCAAAATTTTCCACCTCATAATGAAGCCCTGCAAGCGATGTTGCAATAGCCGGAAAACCGAGCATTGCGCCTTCCAACGCACAACTAACAGTACCGGAGTACAATATATCCGCTCCGAGGTTTGGACCGTGATTGATACCGGAAATTACAAGGTCAGGCATTTCATGCGGTTCTAAAATTGCGCTTAAGCCTATTTTTACACAGTCACCGGGTGTGCCTGTTGTTACCCAGTTTCTTTTTGCGCCGAATTTAGGGTCGAGTTCTTCCACCCTCAACGGGGTATGTAATGTCAAAGAATGCCCTGCCGCACTGCGTTCTCTGTCAGGTGCAATTACATAAACATCGTGTTCACAGCTCAAAGCTTCGGTTAATGCTCTGATACCGTTTGCCATAAGTCCGTCATCGTTTGAAATAAGTATGTTCATATCGTGCGCACTCCTGTATCATGTCTTCCTATATTATAAATACCCAAATTTCAGAAAAAATAACATTTTTTCTTTTAATTTAGCAGAATTTGTTAAATTTCTTTAAATTAAACTCCTTTGTTTTTACTTATAGCATTTATTAAGCCTTCAAACAAGGGGTGCGGATGTTCAGGACGTGATTTGAATTCCGGATGGAACTGGCAGGCAACAAACCAGTCGTTTTTAGGGTATTCAACTATCTCGCAAAGCTGACCGTCGGGTGACATTCCGGAAAATACAAGACCTGCGTCTTCTATTTGTTTTTTATATTCGTTGTTAACTTCGTATCTGTGACGGTGCCTTTCAGAAATTGTTTTTACCTTGCCGTATGCATCATAGGCTTTTGTGCCTTTTTGCAATACGCAGTCGAATTTACCCAGCCTCATTGTTCCGCCGAGTTCGTCAATATTCTTTTGCTCCGGCATAAAATCAATGACAGGATACGGAGTACCTTCATTGAATTCCGTGGAATTTGCACCTTTTAAACCGACTACGTGTCTTGCGTATTCGATAACAGTACACTGCATGCCGAGGCATAATCCTAAAAACGGCAGATTATTTTCACGGGCATATCTGATAGCATTCAATTTGCCTTCTATACCTCTTACCCCGAAACCGCCCGGAACAACAAGACCGTCAACATCGGATAAAATTTCTTTTGCCTTTGCCATGTCCGTGCATTCTTCAGAATTTATCCATTTTATTTCAATTTTTGCTTCCTTGTGGTATCCGGCATGTTTAAGTGCTTCCACAACAGAAATATAAGCATCCGAAAGTTTTGTATATTTGCCTGCAATAGCTATTTTGAAAGTGCGTTTCGGGTTTCTTATTTTTTCAACAAGCTTTTTCCAGGAATCAAGATTCGGCTTTTTATCCAGCAGTTGTAATCTTTGCAATACAACATGCGCCATCTGCTGTTCCTCAAGAGCAAGCGGAACTTCGTAAATTGATTTCATATCTTTGCATTCAATAACCGCATCAACAGGTACCGAACAAAACAGAGAAAGTTTTTCTTTTTCTTTTTTAGGCAGAGGTTTTGAGGTTCTGCAAACAAGCATTTCAGGCTGTATGCCGTAGCTTCTTAAAACGGAAACACTGTGCTGTGACGGTTTTGTTTTTAACTCGCCAGAGGTGGGAAGATACGGCAGGAGGGTAACATGAATTGACAAACTGTTGCCGAATCCTGCTTCGGTTCTGAATTGTCTTATCGCTTCGATAAAAGGCAAACTCTCAATGTCGCCGATTGTACCGCCGACTTCCGTTATAAGAAAATCTGGCTTAAACTGTGAGGCAGCTTTTTTGATTCTCGACTTTATTTCGTTTGTGATATGAGGAATGGTTTGAACGGTTGCGCCTAGGTATTCGCCCTTACGTTCTTTTTTTATAACGGTTTGATATATACTGCCCGAGGTAACATTGTTAATTTTGCCTAAAGAGGTGTCTGTAAATCTTTCGTAGTGACCTAAATCAAGGTCTGTTTCAGCACCGTCATCTGTAACAAACACTTCACCGTGCTGAAAAGGGCTCATTGTTCCGGGGTCGACGTTTATATACGGGTCAAATTTTTGTATAACAACAGAGAACCCCCGTGATTTTAAAAGTCTGCCTAAAGACGCTGCCACAATCCCCTTGCCGAGAGATGACACAACACCGCCTGTTACAAAAATATACTTTGTTCCCATTTTATACCCCTATCTAGTTGTTTAATATCTGCCGTTAAAAAAATCCTTCATAAGTTAAAAAGCTTAGAGGGTATGTCCTCTAAGCTTTTTAAATCTTTTAATTTATCTTAGGAACCCTGAAGAAGCCGTCCTCTTTTAAAGGCGCATTCGCCATCAGTTCTTCTTTTGTGTTTTCGCTGACTACAACATCCTCACGCATAACATTAACCATAGGTATTGCGTGACTCATAGGTTCAACGCCTGTTGTATCAACTTCGTTCATCTGTTCCACATATTTTAAAATATCGCCGAGTTGTTTGGAAAATTTTTCTTTTTCTTCCTCACTGAGTTCCAATCTGGCGAGTTTTGCAACGTGTTCAACGTCTTTTATTGTAATCATTTTTTTCTCCAACCAAATATATATTTTATTATTATCATGCCCGCAGCAAAAAAGCCACGGTTTGTTGTGTTTTTTTTACATAGATAAATTAATTATATTTGGACTTTGTCCATTACTTCATCCGGAATATCAAAGTTTGAATAAACATTTTGAACATCGTCGTGTTCTTCAAGTTTGTCCATTAACAGAAGAATCATTCTGGCTGTTTTTTCGTCGGTAATTTCAAGCGTGTTTTGCGGAATTTTGGTAAGTTCTGCTGTTTTGTGTTTAAAACCGGCTTTTTCAAGACCTTCAACAACGCTCTGGAAATTTTCAGGTGTTGTAATGACTTTGTATTCCTCGTCTTCGTCAACAAAATCATCGGCACCGGCGTTGATTGCTTCGTTAAAGAGTTGTTCGTAGTCTACTTCGTCTTTGTCAAAAGTAACAATACCGGCGGATTTGAACATCCATCCGACACAGCCTGTTTCACCGAGGTTGCCGTTAAATTTTGTAAAATAGCTTCTGATATCGCCTGCGGTACGGTTTCTGTTATCGGTCATAGCTTCAACGATTACGGCAACACCGCCTGCACCGTAGCCTTCGTAGGTGAGTTCTTCGTAGTTTTCGCCTGCACCTGCACCGACACCTTTTTCGATAGCTCTTTTAATGTTATCGTTAGGCAGACCGCCTGCTTTTGCTTTTTCAATAGCAGTTCTAAGACGGAAGTTGCCTGCAGGGTCGCCGCCGCCCATTTTTGCCGCTACAATAATTTCTCTTGAATATTTTTGGAAAGCTACGCCTCTTTGGGCATCTACTTTAGCTTTTTTGTGTTTAATGGTTGACCATTTTGAGTGTCCTGACATATATATTTCCTTTATTTATCTATAATGTTACTGCGCCGGAGTTTGCACTTTGTACAATTTTGGCATATTTAGCAAGATATCCCTTAACTTCTTTAGGTTCCGGCATTACAAAGTCTTTGCGTCTTTGTTGTAATTCTTCATCTGAAACTAAAAGTTCAATGCTTCTTTGGGGTATATCTATTTTAATTTTATCACCGTTTTTAATCAAGCCTATTATGCCGCCCATCGCTGCTTCGGGACAGATGTGACCTACACATAGTCCTCTTGTTCCGCCGGAAAAGCGTCCGTCTGTGATTAATGCTACTTTTGCCCCCAATCCTTTGCCTACAAGCATTGAAGTCGGTGCAAGCATTTCTCTCATGCCCGGACCGCCTTTAGGTCCTTCATAACAGATTACAACAACATCGCCTTCTTTAATTTCGTCTTTGTCAATGGCTTCCATTGTTTCTTCTTCCGAGTTAAAGACTTTTGCGGTTCCTTCAAAAGTCAGGGCTGACGGGTCAACGCCTGAAATTTTTATTACGGCACCGTCTTTTGCCAGATTGCCTTTTAATATTCCCAAACCTGGGTTTGAGGTAATAGGGTTGTCTAAAGTGTGGACAATAGAGTTATCTACCCAGGCATGTTTGGCAATTTCACTTATTTTATGCCCTGATACGCCTTTTGTGTCTTTAAATTCAGGTGTGTTGCCGTAGAGAGTTTTTAACACTCCGGGGATTCCGCCTGCGTTGTGTAAATCAGTCATTGTCGGCAGGGCTGACGGGTCTAATTTAATAATTTGAGGAATTTTGTAGCTTAATTCGTCAAAATCCTCGAGAGTAATTTTTATCCCGCCGGAGTTTGCAATAGCGAGCAAATGGAGTATTGAATTTGTAGAACCGCCCAGTGCAAGGTCTGTAACTATTGCGTTTCTTAAAGAATCACGTGTGATAATATCAGAGGGTTTGACATTGTGTTTTACAAGTTCAACAACTCTCATGCCTGATTCAAAAGCAATTTGTTTTTTCTTAGCCGAAACAGCCGAAGCCGTTGCGCAAAACGGAAGACTCATGCCCATAACTTCGGTAAGACACGCCATTGTATTAGCGGTATAAAGCCCCTGACAGGAACCTGCCGACGGGCAGCATTCTTCTTCCATTTCGTGCAGGCGTTCTTCCGTGATTTGTCCTGCGGACAATTTGCCGATAGCTTCAAAAGAACCTCTTATCATTGTTAAAATTTCATTTTTGGAACAGCCGTCCATCATCGGACCAGCCGTTACAACAATACAGGGGATATTTAGTCTTAATGCGGCAATAAGCATTCCGGGAGTGATTTTGTCGCAGTTTGTAAGCAGTACAAGCCCGTCAAGCTGGTGCGCTTCTGCAACTGTTTCAACGCAGTCAGCAATCAAATCACGTGAGGGCAGCGAATATTTCATTCCGCAATGTCCCATTGCAATACCGTCGCATACTGCAGGTACACCGAAAATAAAAGCCTGTCCACCGCCTGAGTGGATGCCTTTTTCTATTTGTCTTTCCAAATCACGCATACCTGCGTGTCCCGGAACTAAATCGGAAAAAGAACTTGCTATACCGATAAACGGTCTTTTTAATCCTTCTTTGGAAACTCCCGTCGCATACAGTAAAGAACGGTGCGGAGCTTTGTGTATCCCTTTTTTTACGCTGTCACTTCTCATGATAATTACCCTGTCAGTCTAATATGTACTTACATATTAAAAATTATACTACAAGTTTTTAGTAATTATGTTATAATTTTAATTATGAGTTCATATATAAAAAAAGCATTTGATATAATAAGAAAAAACGTAATTATAATTCAGCCGCTGATTTTATTCTTTATTGTGTTTATTTTTACGACTGCTGCATTGTTTCAGCTTATCCATAAAATAACTTATATTGTATTTTTAATTACAAATATACTTTTGTGCACCGCTTTTATATCAGGCTGGTTCTATATGATAAAGAAAACCATCGAACATAACAGCAAAGTAGAAAATAAAGAATATAAAAGCGATAAGGAAGAAATAGAGGCTTCGCTGGCGTTAGGTCGGGAATTTTTTACCGGCGTAGGCGATTTTTTTACTCCGGTAACTTTTACCGTGGTTTGTTATGTAGCTGTTTATATATTGATAATATTTTTAAGTTATAAGTCAGGAACATATTTTTTACCGTATGCTGATGTAAACTGGGTTGAATTTATGGCTAAGGCTAATTCTACTCCTGCAGAAATGCATAATTATGTTGCGTCTTTAAGTTATAATCAGCTGTTGTCAATGAATTTGTGGATATTGTATATGAGTGCGATTGTTACCGTATTCACTTTCTTGACGATGTTTTTATTCCCTGCGGTATTTGACAAAAAGGAAGAATACTTTTATGTTCCTTTTTCTGCCTTTAACAGAAACCTCGTATTCCTTTGCCGGAACTTCTGGGGTTCGCTCGGGATAATTATGTTTCTTTTCTTTTTGCAAATTGTGTTTTCAATGTTGAGTCTGCTTTTCAGTGTCAACATTATAATGTTTATAATAGGGGTCATACTCTTTTCTTATTTTGTTACATATACTATAGTATTAATATTTTTATATTATGAAACCCGAAAATAAACCCAAAGTTATAGCAGTTGCAGGACCGACAGCCTCCGGCAAGACGGCACTCGCCGTTGAAATTGCAAAATATTTAGATACGGAAATTATTTCTGCTGATTCAAGGCAGATTTTTAAAGAATTTGATATCGCAACCGCAAAGCCGACACAACAAGAAATGCAGGGCATAAAGCATCATCTTATTGATGTTGTTAATCCTGATGAAGAATTTACTGTTGCGGATTTTTCCGATAGTGCGTCAAAAGTTATGGAAAAGCTGTTTAAACAGAATAAAATCCCTGTAGTCGCCGGCGGAACAGGATTGTATTTCAGAATATTGCTTGAAAATTATGATATGCCGAGAGTTTCTCCTAATAAAGAATTAAGAGAGGAACTTAAAAATCTCGAAAAAGAGCGTGGTGCTGAAGCTTTGTATAATATGCTTAAAGAGCTTGACCCCGTTCTGGCTGAAAAAATGCATCCGAATAACACCGTTAAAATTATAAGAGCAATTGAAGTCTGCAAAACTTTAAATATACCAATGTCGCAGGCACAAAAGAAAAAAGCCCCGTTGTATGACATAATCTGGCTCGGGCTGGGGCATTTAAATGGAGCAGACAGGCAGTTTTTGTATGACAGAATTGATAAGCGTGTTGATATTATGCTGGAAAACGGACTTGAAAAAGAAGCGGAAAATCTTTATAAAAAATACGGAAAAATATCAAGTTTGGTGAACACAATCGGCTATCAGGAGTTTATTGAATATTTTGACGGAAATTATACCTTTGAGGAAACTGTTTCTAAGATAAAACAAAACACACGCCGTTATGCAAAACGCCAGTTAACATGGTTCAGGCAAAATCAGGAAATTAACTGGCTGGATATGAAGGATTATTCATTAGAAAAAATTTTTTCTTTATTAAATTATTAAAATGTGCAAGAATAAGTATATGAAAAATAATATTTAAACAGGGGGGGATATTAATGAAAATAGCAGTTGCCTATGATAGTGATGAAAATGTTTTTCAACATTTCGGACATACCGAACAGTTCAAAGTTTATGATATAGAAAATAACAACATTGTTTCATCAAGGATTCTTTCTTCAAACGGAGAAGGTCACAGTGCTCTGGCACAGCTTTTGGAACACGAAAATGTCGACAAATTAATCTGCGGCGGCATAGGCGGATGTGCTGTAAATGCTTTAGGTGAAGCAGGTATAGAAATTTTTGCTGGAATATCAGGCAGTGCTGATGAAGCAGTAAAAAATCTTTTAAACGGAACATTAGAGCAGACGACGTCACCTAACTGTTCACATCACGACGGTGAACATCATCATTCGCACAATCATTCACATAACCACGATAAAGACCACTCCTGTGGCCACGGCTGCCACTAAAATTAAAGGAATTAAAATTAAAAAAGGGGCTGAACCGCCCCTGAGTTATTAGATGGTTTGTGTGTACAGATTAACGGAGAAATTAATAATGAAAGATAAAAGTTTTTTAATGATTCCGGGCCCCACACCGGTTCCCGAGAGTGTACTTCTTGCTATGGCTAAACATCCTATCGGACACAGAAGCACGGAGTTTTCGGCTGTTCTTGAGGAAACTTATGCAGATTTAAAATGGTTGTTCCAAACACAAAATGATGTATTTATTTATACATCAAGCGGAACGGGGGCAATGGAAGGAGCTCTCTCTAACCTTGTTAACGAAGGTGATAAAGTATTGTCGCTTGTAATCGGAAATTTTGGCAACCGCTGGGCAAAAATTGCAGCTTCTTTAGGTGCAGACGTCGAAAAAATTGAAGTTGAAGCAGGGAAAGCCATAGACCCTAAAGTTTTAAAAGAACGTCTTGACGCTGATGTTAACAAAGAGATAAAGATAGTTACACTTACTCATAACGAAACATCAACAGGTGTAACAAATCCTCTTAAAGAACTCGTTGCCCTGATTAAAGAACACGGCGCAGTTTCTGTTGTTGACGGTGTAACTTCAATAGGTGCAATTGAGTGCAAAATGGACGAGTGGGGTATTGATGTACTCATCTCCGGTTCACAAAAAGGGTTTATGATTCCGCCGGGACTGGCTTTTCTTGCTGCAAGCGAAAAAGCTTTTAAACTGCATGAACAATGCAAGCATCCGTCTTTCTATTTTGATTGGAGTGCTTACAGAAAATCGGTAAGGGCTAATTCAACACCTTATACTCCTGCCGTTAATTTGATAGTTGCGCTTAACGAAGCCTTGAAAATGATGAAAAAAGACGGTCTGGATAATATCCTTGCCCGTCACGCAAAACACGCAAAAGCCTTGCGTGCTGCTATTAAAGCAATCGGGTTAAAGCCTATGGTTGAAGATGAATCTATAGCTTCAAACGCAATAACCTCTATTTATCCGCCTGAGGGTATTACTGTTCCCGATATCAGAAGCACTTTGAAAAAAGATTTTGATATTGTTGTTGCTAATGGTCAAAACGACCTTAAAGACAAAATTTTCAGAATGGGAACTCTCGGGTTTGTTTGTGACAGAGATGTCATTGCCGCAGTCGGCTCTTTAGAGGCAAGCCTTTACAAGCTGGGATATAAGTTTGAACTCGGTTCTGGAGTTAAAGCTGCTATTGAAAATTTAGTTTAATAAATAAAACTGTAAAAAAACAGGTGTGCTCTTTTAGTTTGACACACCTGTTTTTTATTGAGTTTAAACAGAATTATTATACAGTACCTGTGCTCCAGCTGTGAAGGTAAGCCTCCTGCTCAGGAGTCAGTGTATCAATTTTTATGCCCATCGAATCGAGTTTGATTTTTGCAATTTCAACATCTACTTCATGCGGCAGTGTGTACATTTTGTTTTCAAGTTTACCTTGATTTTTAACAATGTATTCAATACCCAGAGCCTGATTTGCAAAACTCATATCCATAACGGAAGCAGGGTGTCCTTCTGCAGCAACAAGGTTAACGAGTCTGCCTTCTGCCAGAACATAAATTGATTTTCCGTTTTTCAATTTATATTCTTCTAAAGACGGTCTGATTTGTCTGATTTCTGTGGTTTCTTTTTTCAAACCGTTTACGTTGACTTCAACATCAAAGTGACCTGCGTTGCAGACAAATACACCATCTTTCATTGTGAGCATGTGGTGAACATCAACAACATTTTTGTCACCTGTAATTGAAAGGAATATGTCACCGACTTTTGCAGCTTCTGCGATAGGCATTACGCTGTATCCTTCCATAGCGGCTTCAAGAGCTTTAAGAGGGTCAACCTCGGTAACAATTACATTAGCTCCAAGTCCTTTTGCTCTCATAGCAGCACCTTTGCCGCACCAGCCGTAGCCGCATACAACAAAAGTTTTGCCGGCAAGTAAAATATTTGTTGCACGGATTATACCGTCAATAGCACTTTGCCCCGTTCCGTATCTGTTGTCATAAAGGTGTTTTGTAAGGCTGTTATTAACGCCTACTGCAGGGAATTTAAGACTTCCGTCAGCTTCCATTGCCTGCAGTCTTATAATACCGGTTGTTGTTTCTTCTGTTGAACCGATTATATCAGCAAGCAAATCCTGTCTTTTTGAATGTATAGTCGCAACCAAATCACAGCCGTCATCTATAACAATGTTTGGTTTGTGGTCAAGAACCTGCTGTACATGGCTTGCATAAGTTTCCGGCGATTCACCGGCATAGCCGAATACCGGTATTCCCCAGTATTTTACAAGCGCAGCCGCTACATCGTCCTGTGTGGAAAGAGGGTTTGATGCTGCCAGTACTGCATCGGCTCCGCCTTCTTTCATTGCAATACAAAGAGCTGCCGTTTCTTTTGTAACGTGTACGCAGGCTGTTAATCTTAAACCTTTAAACGGCTGTTCTTTTCTGAAACGTTCTTTAATTCTCTCAAGAACAGGCATGTCTTTCATTGCCCATTCGATATTATTTTTGCCCTGTTCAGCCAGAGCCATGTCTTTTACATCGTACTTCAATTCTGTAGTTGTCATTAAATTTCTCCTTATGGTTAAGAACCGTTTTATCAGAATTGTAGCATAAATATGACTTTTATTATTAATTACGGGCGATTTTTTACAAGGAAAAAATAAACCTTGACAATTTATAGACATATGTCTATAATGATATTATGTTAAACGAAAACCTTAGTGAAAAACAAAAAACGTTCTTTAATAATTTGAAAAAAGCATACGGAAAAGAGCCTTTGCCGAGCTTTGAAAAAATTGCACAGACCTTCGGGTTTAAGCATAAAAACTCAGTCTGGCAGTATTTTAAAAAATTGAAAGAATGTGAGCTTATCAAAGAAAAAAACGGCAAATTTTTTATAAATCCGGAATGCTTCGGGGCGATATTGTTCACTTCTTCGGTCAGAGCAGGTTTTGCTACGGTTGCGGAAGATTCTGTTGAAAGGCGTGTGTCTTTAGACGATGATTTTGACCTTAACAATCCGTCGGTATTTATGTTCACGGTATCGGGGGATTCAATGGTTAACGCAGGCATTTTTGACGGTGACAAAGTGATAGTAAAAAAAACACCTTATGCAAAAGACGGCGATATCGTTCTTGCGTACATTGACAACGGTTATACTTTAAAAACTTACCGGCAAAAAGACGGTAAAATCTGGCTTCAGCCGGAAAATCCTCAATATCCGAATATAATCCCGAAAGAAGTTTTGACTATATTCGGTGTGGCGACAGGAATTGCAAGACAATTATAAAGGCTGTGCGTGTCGGTAAAAAATTCTTAAACTCTAGATATCCTTCCTAATAAATTAAAAGCGGAGATTATTTGCAGATAAATCTTTTGACGGTTCTCCGCTTTAATTTTCTTTTTCTTCGTATCGTATAAATTTAAAGGCAAATAAATGGCAGAAATAGCACTTGTAGATTGTAATAACTTTTTTGTTTCCTGTGAGCAGCTTATGAATCCGCTGCTTGCAAACAAGGCTGTGTGTGTTTTAAGCAACAATGACGGCTGTATAATTGCACGTTCCAAAGAAGCTAAAGAAATGGGCATCCCTATGGGCTATCCGCTTTTTAAAGCCAGAAAAGAGTTTAAAAATGTTATTTATATTTCTAGAAATTTCGGGCTTTATCACGATATATCAAAAAGAATTATTTTAAAGTTAATGAGCTATACTCCCGATGTAGAGCAATATTCAATAGATGAGGCTTTTTTGGATTTAACAGGATTAAAAAAGCTTTATCGTTGTTCTTATGAAGAAATTATTGCAAAAATAAAAAAAGAAATTGAGCAGGAAATCGGAGTACCGGTATCTATCGGGCTTGCGCCTACAAAAACCCTTGCAAAACTTGCCTGTGAGAAAGCTAAAAAAGATGCGGTTTTAAACGGATTATGCAGAATAACTGCACGTAATATAGACGAAATTTTGCGCCGGACTTATATAGAAGAAATTTGGGGTGTGGGTAAAAATACCGCCGCACTTTTTCATAAGTATGGAATCCACAAATGCAGCGAAATAGTAAAACAAAACGAATTCTGGTTGAAAAAAATCTGGGGCAAAAGAGGACTTGAGCTAAAAATGGAGCTGAGCGGAATAAGTGCTTATCCCGTAAATTCAAAAATTGAACTGCCTAAATCAATCCAAAAAACAAGTGCTTTTGATAATTTTACAAATGACAAAGAGTACATAAAAGGCTCGCTGCATTATCATTCGCATCAGGTGTGTTCAAAATTGAGAAAACTCGGAATGCAGGCGGAAATACTTTTTGTAATGCTCAGAACAAAAGATTTTAGAGTGTTTACGGAAAGAATTGTACTCCCCGAACCTACGGATAGTGAGTTTTTGATAAATCAACATGCCGATAAGCTTCTGGATAAACTTTACAGCCCTGATATTATATACAGAGCGTCGGGAATTTATGCCGATAAACTGTCGGAAAAATCTGCGTCGCAGTTATTTTTGTTTGAAGATGAAAAAACCAAAAAGGCTAAAAAGATTGCACAGGTTTGGGATAATATTGAGGCAAAATTCGGTCGAAGATGTTTTCAGGTCGGTACCATACAGGACCCTCAGGCAGAAAGCAAGGAACACGGACAAAATTTCTTTTCTTAAAAATATGTAATATAATAATATCGGGATTAAGGAGTGTATATGGAAAATTGTTTTGATATCGGAATAATAGGCGGAGGTCCTGCAGGATACAGCGCAGCGATACGTGCTTCCCAAAGAGGCTTGAAAGTTGTTTTATTTGAAAAATCGGCAATGGGGGGTGTGTGCCTTAACTGCGGATGCATTCCCACTAAAACGATATTGCATTGCAGTGATTTGTACAAAAGTTTTAAAAAGGCGGAAAAATTCGGTATAAATGCTGCAGAAATTTTCTGTGATTATGAAAAAATTTTTAACCGTAAAAATGAAGTTGTGCAAAAACTTCAAAAGTCTTTGACCAAACTTGTGCAAAGCTACGGTGTGAAGATTATCTTTGAGCAGGCTGAAATTTTGGAAGCAGATAAAATAAAAGCCTGCGATGATATATATCATTGCAAAAATATAATACTTGCAACTGGTTCCAAACCTGCAAATTTAAAGGGGCTTGAAACAGACGGAAAATTTGTTTTGAATTCTGATGATATTTTAAAACTTTCAGAAATTCCTCAAAATATACTGATAATCGGCTCAGGCGCAATAGGTACGGAATGGGCAAGGATTTTTGCCGCACTGGATAAAAAAGTAACTGTGATCGAACTTGAATCAAGGCTGCTGCCGTTGGCTGACGGAGATGTTTCCAAGAGGCTTGAAAGATTATTTAAAAAAAGCGGTATAAAATTTTATACGGGTACAAAAGTTGAAAATATAAGCACAAAAAGCGTAATTTTATCTGACGGACAAGTTTTAACACCGGATATAGTACTTGTTGCAGCAGGCAGAGAGCCGGTTTTACCGCAAATGTCAATAAAATTAGACTTTGACGGTAAATTTGTTAAGGTTAATGAAAATTTGCAGACAAATATACCGAATATTTTTGCGGCTGGTGATGTAAACGGAAAAATGATGTTAGCCCACAGTGCAGTGCATCAGGCAACAGGGATTGTGGATTATATATCGGACGGGAAAAATATACATTTTGACAAAACACATGTGCCTTCCGTTATTTATGGTTCTCCTGAAATTGCGTGGGTCGGTAAAACGGAAGAAATGCTTAACGGAACGGATTATAAGGTTTCTGTCTTTCCTGTTGCTGCTCTTGGCAAAGCAATGGCTGATGATGAAATTGACGGTATGTTAAAAGTTTTGTCCGTTGAGGATAAAATAGCAGGTGCTCATATTGTCTGCCCCGAGGCATCTTCGCTGATTCATCAGTTTGCTTTAATGATTGATAACAGTTTGAGTACACAGGAAATTTTAAAAACAATTTTTGCTCATCCTACATATTCCGAAGCAGTATTTGAGGCTGTGTCAGGTCTTGAGAAAATGAGTCTTAGTCTTCCGCCGGTAAAATAAATGAATGCCTGCAAATAATTGCTGCGCATTGTTTGCGCAATGGCTGTTTCTTCATTCTGACAAAATATTATACATCCACTTTGCTTTATGCTATAATCCGCCTATATACAGAATAACAGCGGAGAACATTAATAATGGTTAAAACAGCAAACAGTGCTTTAGAGCAATCACTTTTTGATTCCGTAGAATCTAAAACACCTGATTATATAAAACAAAACAAACTCATTGACCTTAACAACAAAGGCGAAATTGTTTTTACCCTTAAAAGGGAACACCTTATGCCTTATAGCGAGCAAAATCCAGAGGGGCTTAACCTTAACGAGTGGTTTAAAAATTATGCAAAAGAGGCAGCTGTGTCCACAGCCGGTATCAGAGGACCGCAAAATATCCTTTATCCGCATGATACAAGGTTTCCTATCAATATGGTGGGCATTATGCTTGCTACAGAAGCAAAAGCACTTGTTGCGCAAGAGGTTAATCCGGATTGCGAACTTATGAAACTTGCAGGCTGTGAAGTCCGCTATAATTCACAGGATTTTTTAGAACTGATTGCCCGTGTTCAGGCTGCACACGGGATAAAAACACTGGTTCCTCAGGGAAGAAAAACAATACCTATCTGGCTTGCGTCATTTTTAGCCTTTAAACTCGACCTTTTAGGCGGTGAATATATTACCTCAAGCCACGGTATTTCTGTTAAAAATGCCACTAAAGACCTTAACTCACAAGGCAGCCAGTATTTGCCCGAAGAATCTATGCTTTTTGTAAACAAAATCAAATACATCTTTGAGCAGGTTGAAAAAAACGGCAGCTATGATATCAAAATTGCGGCAAACGACAATCCGTTAATCAGCGAAGATTTGATGAAACAGCTCGATGACGGTGTAAAACTTTATAAGCAATACCTTTTAGACGGTGTTGCAAAAGACGCTAACCTCAATCTTATTAAAGACTTAAAAGACAAAATAGTTATTGAAAACGTAGGCGGCTCCGCATACAGAACCTTGAGTCGTATTTTAAAATCACTGGAGATTGATTCCCGTTTTATTTGGCAAAATATAGAAGAAGACCCCTTCTTCCACGGAATCGGCAAATATGACGTTGACCCGAAAGGCAATAAAACTTTTTATGATTATTCTGTTGACGCAACCGTTATTGCAAAAGGTAAAGACGGCAAACCATATTTCCCTGTAATAGAAACACTTAACTACGGAGAAAAACTTAAAGACTGTCCGACAGGCACGGTTGTATTGATTACAGACCCTGACCACGACAGGCTGACCGTATGTCAGATTGAAGACGAAAATAAAAAAGATTTCTTAAAATCTTTAGGTGTTGATTATGTCGAACTCGGCAGCGGAAGAATCCTTACCGTGTTTACGGCAAATCAGTCTTTCCTTATGATTATGGATTTCTGGGCTGACAGCCTTAAACGTGAAGGCTTGTTTGACAAACATCCGAGATTCATCATAAAAACAACTGCCTCTGCCCGCTCATGGGACGAGTGGGCTAAGAAAAACAATGTCAAAGTTGTTAATGTTCCGGTAGGTTTTAAAGAAATTGCCAACATTATGAAGAAAGTAGAAAAACAGCTTAATGACAACCCTGATAATGATGTTGTTGTTACTGATGTTCTCGGTAATGACATAAATCTCGGCGTTAATCCTAAGCTTATCTTTGGCGGTGAAGAATCAGGCGGTATGATTATAGGTTCGGAATCAATTATCACCTCTCAGGCAGGAAGAAAAGCCATCGCAATGCGTGAAAAAAGTGCTACAGAAGCAATTATAGTTGCCTCTGCTCTCACCTCTTACCTGCAAAAAGAAGGCAAAACAATGTCAGAGTATCTTGACAACGTATTTAGTAAAAATCAGATAATTTCAAAATTCGACATAAGAGAAGATATTGCATACTACAATGAATCAGAGCCTGATATTGAGAAGCTTAAGCAGGCAAAAACTTTAGGCGAAGCCCAAAGAACCAAAAATGATGTGTTCTATCTGACAATGGCTGTCGCCAAAAAAGACGGAAAAATGACGCTCGAACAGATAAGAGAAATTCTTAAAGATACGTTTAAAGAATTGAATTTCGACAATCTTATTGATGTTAAATTTGTGGGCGACGGAACTTATATGGAATTTGACGACAAATTTATAGAAATCCGTCCCTCGGGTACTGACGCTAAAACCAAGGCTTACGGTGCCGGCGCAAGTAAAGACGAAATTAAACAATTTGCGCAAATCATGGGCAATTACTCGGGTGATTTGACAGAGTTGTACAAAAAATACGTTGATATGAATCTGTATGAAAACGCTAAAGAGTTGTCGCTTCAGGATTATGCAGAGTTTACAAATAAAGACGCTAATAACGAAAAATTTGTTATACCGGATTATTCTAAAACTCTGGTGTTTTAAATAATACAAAAAACCGGCTTATATAAAGAAGCCGGTTTTTTAATATTTTTGGATTTTTTGATACCTGCAGCGGGGCACTGTTGTTAAGGTTGTAAATAATAGAAAAAAGCCGCTGTATGTCGATACGCGGCTCATTAATTATATCCCCAACTATTCTTTGTGATTATGAATTTGGTTTAGAAAGCTATTGCGGTTGGTTCCACAAAGCATCTCTAATGAATTTGCTTTTTTGTGATTCTGAGCTTAAAGAAACATTGTTAGGTGTAAAAATAAATACAGAATCACCTATTTTTTGCTGATTGCCGTTAAGTGCATGAGTTGCACCGCATAAGAAATCAACAATTCTCATAGCCTGTTCTTTGTCTAACAGATGAAGATTGAGAATAACTGTTTTCTTTTCTTTTAATTGTCTTACGATAGAAACTGATTCTTCATAAGAACGAGGTTCTGAAACAACAACTTCATAACCTTTGAAGCCCGGATGGCTTACAACGTTAGAAGCCGGTGTCTGATGCTGTTTTGGTGAGTACACTGCATCTAATGCTAAAGTGCCGTCTGTGGAATAATCATCTATTGCATTCCCCATCTCATCAAATATATCATCATCTTTATTTTCAAAACCTGATGTTAAAAAACCTACGATAGATTTAATTTTGTCTGAAACGCCTGCCAATTTTTTCTCCTCCCGATATTTTTATGTAAATAGCTTTCTACCAATTCTAATCATCGTTGAACCGTACTCTAACGCTATTTTATAATCACTGCTCATCCCCATGGAAAGTTCCTTTAGTTCGTAAGAAAATTCTTTTTCTAACTCTGTTTTCAGCTCCTGCATTCCTTTAAACAAACATCTGAGTTCGTTCTCCGGTGCAATTGGCGCAATGTTCATAAGTCCTTCTACTTTGACGCCTTTTAATGCAATTATCTCAGGAAAAGCCTGTCGTAAATCTTCGACGGCAAAGCCCGATTTTGCTTCTTCGTTTGCGTTATTAACCTGCAAAAGAATTTTTTGAACAATACCTTTTTGCAATGCGGTTTCTGAAACCGAACAGGCAAGCTTAAGCGAATCAATTGACTGGATTAAATCGAAATTACCGACAGCTTTTTTTACTTTGTTCGATTGTAAATGCCCGATAAGATGAAATTTGGAATTTTGTCTTATTTCCTCAGGCAAAGAACCGAATTTTTCCAAAGCATCCTGCACTCTGTTTTCGGCGAACTCTCTAAGCCCGTCATTATATGCTTCTATAAGCTTGTCTGCACCAAAGTATTTTGTTACAGCAATTATTTTAGGTTTGTAAGGTACGATTTCTTTTCTCAGTTCAGACAAGTTATATTCAACTGTGTTCATTTGAATTTTAACCCTCATACCAAGAATTATGTACGATTATGCACACCGTACTTATTTTAGTATAAAACATATTCAAATATTGGACAAACTGTTAATGGTTATTGCAATACTTCTCTTTGTTGATATGCCCGAAACTCATGCCAGCCATGGTTTTTGATGTTTCGGGTTTGTTTTTGTCTTGCTTAACATTTCTTAATAATTGTAACGTTAATACAAAACCACCCTCGCCGGAGCAAGAGTGGTTTTGTTAAATATTTTATAATATAAAATTTTTAATTATAGATCGTCAGCTCTGAATTTATCATATTTTGTATCATGGTTAACAAAATCGTCCGGTCTTGACCATGTCGGGTCAACAGTTTCTAAGAGTAACCAGCCAAAAGCTTTCCAGCGTGGATGTTTTTCTTCTTTAGAAGCAATCGGAGTCATCGGGTCAACTGTTTTGACGTCAATTATTCTTGATATTTCACTTGAATAGCCTTGATTGTGGATAAATTCAGGTGATGTTGTATCTTTAACAGAAACTTCTGCCATTGCACACACAGGTACTAAAGTTAAGGCTGCTGTTAAAAGTGCATATTTTGTAAAATCTTTCATCTATAAACCTCGCTTAAAGTTATATATATTATTATACTATATTATTTTCAAGATTTAAGCAAATCCTTTTTTTGGGGTATTTAATTATCATTGTTAATAAGATGCAAAAGTTCATTGAGAATATCTTTTTCTGCTACTCGTTTGATGATTTCGCCTTTTTTAAAGATATACCCCTCACCTATTGCGCCGGCTACGCCGTAATCAGCGTGTTTTGCTTCGCCGGGACCGTTTACCGGGCAGCCCATTACCGCAACGGTAATCGGTTTATTTACATTTTTTAATGCATTTTCCACCTTTTTGGCAAGTCCGATTAAATCTATCCGGCATCTTCCGCAGGTGGGGCAGGATATAAAATTGACACCGTGTTGCCTTATCTCTAAAGATTTTAAGATAGAATAACCCGCATAAACTTCTTCTACAGGATTTTCTGTAAGCGATACTCTTATTGTATCACCAATGCCTTCGGCAAGCAGTGTGCCTATTCCTATAGCTGATTTGACGAGTCCGCCGTTTAGCGTTCCTGATTCTGTCAACCCGAGGTGCAGCGGATAATCAACTTTTTGCGCCATCAGCCTGTAGGCTTCTATTGTAGTTACGACACTGCTGGATTTTAGTGAAATTTTGATTTTGTCAAAGCCGTTGTCTTCAAGTATTGCTATATGCTGCATTGCACTTTTGACCATTTTTTCATGCAGAGGAAGGTCAAGTGCTGCAATGTTTTTATCTAAAGAGCCTGCGTTTATACCGATTCTTATCGGAATATTGTTGGTTTTTGCAAGTGCGACAACTTTTTTAACGTTTTCTTCCCTGCCTATGTTACCGGGGTTCAATCTCAAAGCATCTATGCCGTTTTCGATACATTGAATAGCTAGACGGTAATCAAAATGTATATCGGCAATAAGCGGTATTGTGACCTGTTTTTTTATTTCTTTTATTGCAGCTGCCGCATCTTTATTCAATACTGCAAGTCGGACAAGTTCGCATTCGGCTTCTTGCAGTTGCTTTATTTGCGATACTGTTGCTTCAACGTCACGTGTATCGGTGTTGCACATTGATTGTACACTGATAGGAGCACCACCGCCGATTTTTACATCGCCTATTTGTATTTGCTTTGAGCTTCTTCTTGTTATCATAAATTTATCCGCTTTTTGTTACTTTGATATTTATAATAACACTAAAATAGTTACTTGGCGGTTTTGTCTATAATATCGATTCCAAGGTCTTCGACAATTTTATCAAGCTCTTTTTCTTTTTCAATCGTCTTTATGATTTTATTACGGAAACTGTTGTCAATGTCGGCTGCTATATGACAGGCTGCATCAAAAAGCCTGCCAAAAGTGTTAACATGTTCTTCTGTTTTAAAAGACGGAAAACCTGATATTATACTGTTGTCAAGGCTGTAATAAGCATTTTTTGCAGCAGGATAAATATCGTGTTCAAAATAATCGACACGATAGCCTTTGTAACGGTCAAAATATTTTTCACTGTCTACAGCTCCCCGCATTCTCATAACAGGTTTGTTAGTTAGCTTATGAGGTTTGACAAGAATTTCATTTTCTTTGACGAAAACATCTGCGGAAATATTATTTTGGGTAAAATTGATTATTTTTTTGAGAAGTTCCGTATCTTCAAATCCTTCTACAAGTTTGCGTGCACCTGTTTTAGTGGCGTAAAGGTTTCCAAAACTGATTTTGTTGTTTGGGTTTATATTATTATTCATATTAAATTTCCTTTCGTTATTATTTTAAATCTGAACAAAAATAAATTTGCGTTTATAAAGAATTATTTTGTATTGATAATATTTATTCTTTTAAAAATTTCTTGACAGCAGGTTGGGTATGGCTCAAACTACAAAAGACGTCCGGTGTCGTCCTGTCCGCTTTCACCTTCGTGAAACCGTCACGGACTCACTTTTGTAAGGCTTACTCGTAACAAAAAACGAGGCACATGCCTCGTAATTTTGTTACATCGTAAGTTCGGCGGCAACGACTCTGCCGAACAAAACAACCCAGTGAATTGTTTTGTGAGAGGTTGAACCGCAAATTTACGCAAGTAAATTTGTCGTGAAAATCCCCGGCTACTTAAATTTAAACTTTATCATTGCTCCTGTGGAGTTTGCTGTCGCAAACTCTTACGTCGCCATCGTCCAGTGTCAAAATGCCGGCAAAACTCAACGTTTTGACCGGCATTTTTCACATCCGTATGCTTTTTTGTTTTCG
>CALUSA010000034.1 GCA_944323275.1 Candidatus Gastranaerophilales bacterium | reverse complement strand
TGACAATGAGTTTAAAATTGTGTGACAATTGATATCAGACAGCAAACTACCATCTTATAAAAATCTTTACATAAAAATAAAAATTTTCAAAGAGAATATTAAGAAAACTTTGTTATTAAAAGACAATAAAAATACTTATTCTTCAAAAAGAATTAGTCTATTGTTTTTTTTATGTCAATAAAAGAATCCGAAGATTTTTCTTTTTTTATTATATGCAAATTATTGTTTATTACATAATGCCCGAGAGAACCAACCAATTCTTTTTTAAAACGTTTTTTCTCACTGTTAGTCAAATAATCTCTATAACGATAAATTTTTCCATCTATAGAATTTGTTTTTTCTTCTTTAATTTTTTCATTTAAAAATTCATCAAGTTTGTCTTCATCAACTATATTTTTTAATTTTGGCTGATAAGTATTTTTAGCGGAAAAATTTACAGGTGATATATTATTATAAAACATATTCTACACATTACTCCTTTTATTTTTAAAATACACAAGAAAATAAAAAATTACCATTTTAAAAAAAAATATTACAAATTTTTAACACAAATATTTAATAAAATAATTCAATGGCAATTATAAATCTTAAAAATCCTTTATTAATATACGGTTAGTTTTTAGGAATTCAAAATGGTTGGTATAAATTCAGCATCACTTCGTAACATACGAATAGGTATTATTGATATTTTTGGCAAAAAGAAAGCAATACCTATTAACGGGGTAAAAAAAGATTTTACTCATGGTGATTTGACATCTGCCGTACTTGAAAAATTAACGGATGATTTGCCCGTAAATATAACAAGAATCCCTGTAAAAGTGCGTGACAACTCAAATGCGTCTTTTCAGTTTAAATCACTTTTGAAACAATTAAAAAAAATAAACAAGAACAACGAAAGACTTGATTATTTAAATATTTCCACTTCACATGTATTGCCTTATGAATTAACAGGCATACTTGATGATGTTTCTAAACTAAAAGATCCCAAAATTCAACAATCGTTTTACAACACTCTACCGGAAACGGTCAAACACGTTATTAAAGAACTTGAAAGAATCAGCTCAGAAGGGACTGGAATCTATATTTCCGCCTGTAATAAAAAAAACGGATTTAATGCTTTATCGCTGGCAAACGGTGTTCACACAATTGGCGGAAGAAACGGACGTACATTAGAACCGATAAAAAGGTTTTCCTCAAATCCACTTGTAAACAGTTATGAAAATTTGCCTATTTATATATCGAAACAACAAAGCGTTGTAAATGAAACTAATAAAACAGCTTTAAATTTATCCAAATTAATACCTATAGAAAGTAATTTGGCTAAATTATCCAAATTTGAATTAAGAAAAAAAATTGCTACCAAAAAAGATTATGAAAGACTGGAGTACTATGCAAACCAACTTTATTCAAGCGGAAAATTCAATTTTGACATTGATTTTATGAGATATAAATTAGTTTCTTCTGTAGATAAAAATCTAAAAGATAAAATTTTTGAAATAGATAAATTTATGAAAATTTTTGAAGGAAAATTTGACGATGAAATTTTAAAATATACCTTTCCGAAAGGGACCCATTGCGATTTACAGTTCAGACAATTTTTTAATATGAAAAGCAAATCACAACATGTTATGCCGATGACCAAAACAACCAAAATCCCCAATACTGTATCAGGTACATCTTTTGCAGCACCGCAAGGGTTAAATACAGCATTAAGAAAAGATATACAAGACGGGTATTTTTCTATTATTTGTTAGTACTTTATTATCACACCAAATAATAATTTTCAAAAACATTACGGTTCTATATGACACATGTATCAAGGCATCAAAAAAGAGCATCAAAGAATCTTATTTAGATAATCCGAACAGAGTTTTCTTACGGAACAGTAAGCCGCAGCGAGGACACCGTCTGCGATTCAGCAAAACAATCAGGTATCGTTTTGCGTGTTATCTTAATTGTTTTTATATTTTATCAGATAGCCAATTTAGTGAAAAACTGAACTGTATTCGGAAAAACATAATTAAACGGTAAAAATAAGAAGAAAAGCATTTGACTCTGTGAAGACAGCAAAACCACCGACCTCACGCTTATCAAACCCTCTCATAAATGTGGCTAAATGTCACGTTTATTGGCAAAATGATCTGCTCTCAGGCTAATACCTAAAGTATATCCGCCAATCTAAATTCGTACTTAACAAATCCTTGCATTATAAAAAAAAGACACCTCAACGGGTGTCTTTTTTATTATGGTGGGCCGCAGTGGACTCGAACCACCGACCTCACGCTTATCAGGCGTGCGCTCTAACCACCTGAGCTAGCAGCCCTCACCAATCTTTATTCAATTTTCATTTTGCTCAGGTTGTTAGAGCGCACTGTGCGCATAATTTAACTTTGAAAGCTTCGCTTTCCGGGGCACCTGAGCTAGCAGCCCTCACCAATCTTTATTCAATTTTCATTTTGCTCAGGTTGTTAGAGCGCACTGTGCGCATAATTTAACTTTGAAAGCTTCGCTTTCCGGGCACCTGAGCTAGCAGCCCATAGCCTTTCAGCCAGTAAATATATTACACCATAGACAAAATTTGAAATCAAGTATTTTCTTAAAATTTACATGCCTATGTTCTTATCTAGTTTCATCGCCTCGATTGTATATAAAATATTCAAAAAGTCCACAACAGGTCCCTGATAGTTTTTAAACGATGCAAGATTTTTCTTATCCGGCAGTTCAAATAAATTCTTATTATTATGAATCAACAAAAAAACTTCTCCGTTTTCAAACAACACGCTGACTTCGCATTTCATGCTCTGACGAAGTTCCAACAGTCTTTTCATAAAAGAAGTAGTAATAAGATACCTGGCTTCTATCTGGTCACCTGAAAACACTCTGTAAATTTTAGAAAAATTCGGATCTTCAAGTTTAACTTCTTTTAAATCGCCTGAAAAAAGATCCTTCCCGTTTAAACGGCTTTTTATGACTGTTTTGGCTTTAAAACTTTTAAAAGATGGCATTCGCACAATACCCCCTTTAAAAACAGTGATGTCATTATTTTTAGACTTCGTTATACTTGCACTGACTTCTGCAATACTTATATCCATATTATTATATTTCCCTGCAAAACAATCGTCCACCCAAAATCCGGATTCAGCTACATTAGCAAATACAGACATAGAATGAAGCGCAGAAGTTAAAACTTTAAACGCATGAGCAGGATTATTCATATCTTCTTTAGTAGTCGGTCTGGCTATATATTTAAAATCTCCCCAGTAAGAAAAAACTTTTTCAAGAATAGAAGTTTTTATATACATATTTCTAGCAAAGCCACCAACCGCTGCTAACCAGAATGAAATCACACTAACGGCAGGAAACACTAAAAAATCAAAGGAAAGAAAGCCTTAAGCAAATGCAATATCGTTCCCAGAGTCCCTTTAAAAGTCGTATCAGGAATAAAAATAGATACAAGACTAACACCAAAAACACTAAGTGCAACAATGGCAACAAACAGACACTTTTTAGTAAAATTACTTGCTTCCTTAGCCTTTGCCTTAATTTCATTAAGCGCAGGATAAATATTCTTTTTACAATAATCCGCAAATGCTTTTGAAGTCAAGTCTTCAAAAATACGTCTTTTTAAATTATTGGTCTGCATCTTACTTCCAGCAATAAAAATTATTCCTCAGAACCTGTCGGACGAAGGATGATAATAGAATTAATATTTAACTGAACAAAGTCATGGAATTCTGTTCTTCTGTTCGGAAGTTGTCTGTAAGAAACTTCACAATCTTTTATCGCAACGAAACGTTTCTTGCCGTTTAAGATATCAGATAGAACACGGCTTCTTTTACCTATCTTAGGCATAAACACGTAGCCTTTAATCTCGTAATCCTGTGTAATTACAAGGACACGTTCAGACCACACACCGTTTGTAAAATCGTCATTTCCCAATTCTTCAATTTCAAATGGTTCAAATTCTTCTGGCATTTTTTCTCCTTGTAATTATATTCTCTAATTCTTTTTACGATAACTGGTAAGATTGGAACAACGGCAGATACAATGCCAAAGCAAGGAACATTACGATACTGCCGATTACAATAAGCATTAACGGTTCAATCATTTTTGTCAAGGCATCGATAATATCATCAAGCTTTTTATCGAGGAATTTAACACTCTGGTCTAACAATTCGCCCAATTTACCTGTTTGCTCACCGGTTGCAATCATAAACAAAACCATTGACGGCATAATATTTGCAGCCCTGAGTGCTGTAGAAAGGTGAACACCCTGTTGAACCTTGGTTATTGATTCGGTAATTTTATTTTTAATAGTTTTGTTATCTAATGTAAGGTTGCCTAAATGCAAGCAGTCTACGATAGGGATACCTGCTTCATAAGCAACAAACATTACGGTAATAAAGTTGGAAAAGTTTGCATACTTTAACATATCACCTATTAAAGGCACCTTAAGGAAGAAATCATCCAAAATTCTCCTTGACGTAGGATTTTTAAAGGCAATATAAATCAAAAGCCCTATAGCAAACGGAGCCATTAACGTCAAATACCAGAACTCCTTCATAAATTCACCCATATTAATACAAACCTGTGTAATGGGCGGTAATTTTGCACCTGCCTGGTCAAACATTTCCTTAAATGCAGGGAATACGAAAATCAACATGACGACAACAACTATTATCGCCAAAACAATAACGAAACACGGATAAATCAAAGTACCGATTACACGCCCTCTGATGTTAGCCTGTTTTTTCAGCAATTCAGCAAGACGGTCAAGCGTCTTTTCCATTTCCCCGGAATCTTCACCGGCTTTTGTCAAACCTACATATATACTACCGAAAATTTCCTGATATTTAGCTACCGTATCCGCAAAAGTAGCACCTGCGATAACCTGTTTTCTGATTTCCCTTGCCAGCAATCTGATACGGGACGATACAGCATCCTTTTCGAGGAACACAAGCCCTTCGATAATAGGTACACCTGTTTGAATCAAAGTTCGGAAAGTACCGGTAAAATCGATAAGCTCCTGCAAAGACAACGGACTCAGCCTGACTTTAGGTGCTGAAACTTTTTTATTTTCATCAAAAACTTTTGTAGGGACTAACCCGAGTTGTCTGATGGCTTCACGTGCAGCTTTGACATCTTCTGCTTCTATTTTACCGTTTACAACTTCTGAACCGTTTCTTAATGCTATATAGTTAAATATTGTCATAATATTTTACCTGTGTCTATTCGCTAATTGGACCGAGTACACGCAGATACTCGCTGATTGTTGTTTCACCTCTTAATATATGACCTAAACAAGAGGTTTGCAGCGTTTTCATTCCCATTCCGACAGCAGCTTCTTCAATTTCTACGTCATGGGCAGAATGCGCAATCATTTTTTTGATTTCTTTATTAATTAACATTGCTTCATAACATCCGATACGACCTTTATAACCTTCGTTGTTGCAATCAAAGCAGCCTTTTGGTCTGTATATCGTACGTTTCATAAATTCTTCCTGTTCCTCGGGCGTAGCAACAACAAGTCTTGCTTCCTCAATAGAAGCATGGTAAGCCTCTTTGCATTTCGGACACAATCTTCTTACAAGACGTTGAGCCACGATACCGGTTAAGGTTGAAGATATTAAGTAATCTGCAGCACCCATTTGAATCAAACGGGTAATTGTTGCAGCAGCCGAGTTCGTGTGCAGTGTACTTAACACAAGGTGACCTGTCAATGCAGCCGCAATAGCTGTTTCGAGCGTTTCAAAGTCACGGATTTCACCGATAAGTATAATATCAGGGTCCTGTCTTAAGATAGCTCTCATACAAGAAGCAAAAGTAATACCTGCTTTCGGGTTTACCTGTGACTGGTTCAAACCGTCAATCTTAATTTCAATAGGGTCTTCAAGTGTAGTAATGTTAACACCTTCGTTGTTCAAACTTTTTAAAATTGAATACAAAGTTGTCGTTTTACCTGAACCTGTAGGACCTACCGCAAGAATAATACCGTTTGGAGCTGCAACCATTTTATTGATTCTTTGAAGGTCTTCCTCAGTTGCACCTGCCAGTTTAATAATTTTATCTTCTGTTTTAATACTGGCTGCAGGTGCAAGAATACGGATAACCATCTTCTCACGCCCTGACACCGGCAAAGTGTTAATACGGAAATCGTAAGAAATTCCTTTATACTTAACTGTAAAAGTACCGTCCTGCATCCTTCTGTGTTCTGCGATATTCATTCTTGCAAGTACTTTAAAACGAGCAATCAATGAAGTTTCTACTTTGCTGGGTAAGTCTAATACACGACGCAAAATACCGTCGATACGATATCTTACCGTATAACAATCCAACCTCGGCTCAATGTGAATATCGGACGCCTTCATGTCAATACCATCGGTGATAATCTTTGTTGCAAAGTTTGCAACAGCACCTGAGGTATCCTCAAGCTCTCTTTCTACCTGTTCCCAGAGAGATTCTTCTACTTCAAACTCGAGAGTTTCCTGCTCGATTTTTCTCATAATCTCTTTGGTTTCTTTCCTTGCACGACCAAAATATTTTGTCATACAAGACTTAAATTCAAGATAGCTCATCAAAAACGGTCTGGGGCGCATACCTGTTAAATAAACTATCTCGGTCAAAGCTTTTTTATTGTTGGGGTTTACCATACCGACATCTAAAATTTTTCCGTCGGTGGCAAGAGGTACCAACATGTTTTCTTTAATAAAATCCTCAGGAATGAGGCGCATTGTTGACTCAAGGATATTTAACTGCTGTGCACTTACCGGTTTGAAACCCTGCTGTGCGGCAAGAGCATCCTTCAACTGTTCTACGTTGATAAATCCCATAGAAACAAGTGTAGAACCAATAGGGGTAGCTGTTTTTTTAGCAGCAGTGAGAGCTTCAACCAGCTGCTCATTTGTCAACAAGCCCTGTTCGATTAAAATTTCGCCGATTCTTTTTTTATGTGCACCTTCAATATGCACAGGCGGCGGAGTTTGAGAATCAGAATTTTCAGCCTTATCTGCTTCTTGTGTTTCTACTGGAGCCGTGTTTTCGGAAGAATTTGAGTTTTCCAGCTCAGGCTGCTGTTCAGGCACATCGTTTAACTCCCCTAAAGCTGGAGTTTCTGTTTCTCCGGGGAGCAATACTCTATTATTAGATTCCTTAACAGGCTCAGCAGCTTCAGGTTCTTGAGTTACTATAGAATCGACAGGTTCATCATTATTTTTGATGTAATATTCACTGATGTAAAAATCTAAAAAGTCAGAAAAACTTTGTGAATCAAATGAAATAAATTTAACTGTATCAGAATCTTTAGCGGATATAGCCTGCGCAATCACCGACTTATCAGAGCCCTCTTTTATAACAACAAATAAAGAACCAGCCTGTTTGTTTATAGGTACAAAATTAAACTCAAGCAAATCGTCTTTGGTAAAAAGCTCAGAAAATTTCGGGTTAATATTAGATTTTATTTTATTAATAGTATCTGTATTCATTTCAGCTGCAATTCAAGTGTTAAAAGCTATATCTATATTATTATCCTGCCTGAATAAAACAGGCAGGATAATAAATAAATTTGATTATAAATTTTCACCGGAAGACGCAATATCTTCTGTGTCTTTAATAATGTGAGGTGTAATCATAATAACCAGCTCACTTTTTGTATTGGTGGTTTGTGTACTTCTGAAGATTGAACCGATAACCGGCAAATCACCGAGAAGCGGAAGTTTAGAAATATTCTTACGTTCTTCTTCCTGAATTAAACCGCCGAGAACGAGAGTTTCACCGTCTTTGATTCTTATGTTGGAAAGATCAAGGTTTCTTCTTTGAAGCAAAGTAGCTGCAATAATACTGCCCTGTCCGTAAGAACTCGGTGACATAACCTGTTCTTTGATAGTTGCGTAATTAGGTTTCAAGTTCAAAGTAACATAACCGTCAGGGCTGATAAACGGAACGAGTTCAACAGAAATACCGTTATCTTCACCGATTTCGTATGTTCTTGATACACCTGCTGCACCTGTTGTACCTGCAGTCATGATTTCTTCTTCAGTTGTTTCAATATAATCAGATGTCAAATTGATAACTGATTTTTTACCATTAGTAACCATAACTTTCGGGTTAGCAAGCATTCTGCCTTTACCGTTTTCAATCAGGTAACTGATAGTCCACGATACGGTATTTTTACCGTGATATCTAAAGTAGCGTTGTGTAGTATCTTCTGTTTCGCCTGATTCGTTAGTTGATGAGCTTTTTGCAGTATAAGGACCGCCTGAGAAGAATATTGCAGAAGAACTATCACCGTTGTTATACTGATGCAGACCCTGGTCACCGTTAAATGAAGTTGAAATGAACGGTGTTAACAAAGTCCATGTGTTCTGGAAGTCTTTAGAGCCGTTTTCTGAAAGTTCGACAATTTGAACTTCTACATAAGCCTGAGGCTGTTTTTTGTCGTTAGCTTTGATAAAATCGCTAATCATTTGCCCCTGAGATTCAGAACCGCCGGTTACACTGATAGTACCTTTTTGCGGGAAATAAACGATTGACAAACCGGCATTTTCCAGAGAAACAAGACCGTTTGCATTAACATCGCTTTTTACCGAACAAGCTACAACGCCTTCACCTAAAGATATGCTATTAGCAAGTGAAGTGCCTACACCGCCGCCGCTGCTTCCGCCGAAGCCGCCGCCGCTGTCGCCACCGCCGCCTAATTCAGACGCACCGCCGGTCATAAAACCGCCGTATCCGCCGCCACCGCCTGAAGATGAGCCTGATGAAGTCTTAGCTGCGAACAGAGATGAACAAATCAACTCTGCCATTTCCTTCGGCGTGGTATGGTTAACACGGAAAGAAATTGTCTTTGGCTGTATATCAAATTTTTCAACAATTTTCTGAGCCATTTTATAATCATTAATTGTACCAAAAATAATCAATTCATTGTTTTGCGGGTTCGTTACTACAATTTGACCGTTTGATAAACCGGGTCTGTTTCTTGAAAATACGTTATTGTTCAAGAAATTTGCAATCTTAGTTGCATCGGCGTATTTAACAGGCACAGTCATCATGTTTTGTTTTGTTATATCAGAAGTCATGCTGGCTCCTTTAGACATAACAACAAGTGTGCCCTTATCAAGAAAATATGTTAAATCATTTGCCTGTAAAATCATCTTAAAGGCATCATTTAAGGTAACATTTACAAGATCCAGTGTAACCGTGCCGGCAACAGAATTATGGAAAATAATGTTTAATCCTGCTTTATCTGCGATCATTCTCAGAGTCTGCTTTAAATCAGATTCTCTCAATGATACATTAATCCTTCTGTTTCCGTTAGTAAGCTCCACTGCACCGTCTAATGATATACTTCCGGAATTTTTATACTCCGTTCTTAAAGCAGGTCTTGATACAGAAGCCTGCAGGGCAGCACTGGCTGAGGCGCAATAACCTAATGTCACTGCCAAAGCGAGTGTACAAGCACCTGCTGCTGCCAGATAGTTCTTTGTCTTTTTTTGTTTTCTGTCAATAAACATTTATTGATGACTCCTATTAATTATTTGTATTTAATTTAAATTGATAGCATTTTTAGCGTTTTTGTTATAAGCACCGCCAAACTTGTCTGAAAGATTGGAAACAGGATTTAATTCTACATTTCCACCCACAGACTCACCAACTGTTGCCTGATAAATATTTGAATTATATTTAATAGTTACAGAAGTTTTGGTTATATCCATAATCTGATATCCGTTGACAGAATCACCTTTATGCACAAGGTAATCTGCACCGCCTATATTAACAATAGCTGAAGGTCTTGCCGGATCATACATAATGCCTGAAATTTTAGTTAACACAACATCGGTAACAGCAGGGTCTTCCATAGGCAGTTCGGAAGGCGGTGCAATTAAATCAAACTTGGGTGCATTTACAACCGCCATCTTTTCGGCATAAGGAACAAAAGGATCAACTCTACCGCCTGCGGCAACAGGTATTGTTACACGTTTTGCACCGAAACCGAATTGTTTATTTTTTTCTTCATCAATTTTCTTTTTGAGCTCTGCCCTCTCCTGATTAGACAAAGTCTTATCGTTTTCAAGCTTATCTTGAGCTGCTTTTAATGCCTCAGCTTCTGTCTTTGGTTCTTCCGGATTTTCTGCTTCCTGTTGTTGATTTTCAGCACTTGCCGTGTCTTCAAGGTTTACGTCAACAGTAGCTGTTTGTTCACCTCCTGCAGCAGCCGCATCGGGAGCCGGAGTTTGTGCCGGCTGGGCTGTTTGGTCGGTAAAATAATCACCTGCAGCTTGTTCAGGAGCAGGAGCAGGTGCCATAAATTTTTTGTAATAGAATAAACCGCCTGCTGCCAAAGCCAAAATAACAAGAATTATAATAAATATAATTCCACCGCCGCCGCCTTTTGATTGTTGCTGCGGCGCAGGCTGCCATCCTTCTTGAGACTGAGGCTGGCTATCCTCCATATTAAGCTGCGGAGCCCCCATAACAGAATCATCAAAAAGGTCCGGATCAAAAGCCGGATCATTATTCGCCGGATTCTCCAAGCCGGGCTGCATAGACTGATCATTGTATGAACTCATGTCCAAAAAGTCATCATTCATACCGTCAGCAGGGGTATCGCCAAATGAAAATTCCTGATTTGCATTATTTCCGTCATTATTATCAGAAAATGCATCGAAACTTTCATATATATTTGAATCGTCTAATTCTCCAAACATTTACACTCTCTTTTTTACTTCTACGTAACCTTAATTCTTAATTAATTTTATTGCTTATGCATGTTATTGATAACATACGAACAGCCTATTTTAATATTAATTTTATTACAGTAATAAAAATTAGGCAAATTTTTATTATCAATATTATCCAAATAGAGTATATGCTCTCATAAATTTCATATAACTTTGCTATATGCAGCAATAATATTCAAACGCAATGATTAAAACTTAAAATAAAGAGGGAAATAGATTACAATGTTCTTCACATTAATTAACATTACACTCTTTTTATCAATAATACGGATATAATAATTAAATGAGTGATATTATTATTACAGCCCCTGTTAAAAAGCCTGAGGACATAAAAAACTTTATTGAACATGTCAAATGCAGAAGTTTTTATGTATATCATCATAAATTTTTAAATAACAATTTTGAATATATCAATGAATTTATATCTCAAGCCCATTCCAATAACTGCAAAATATATGTAAATTTCAAGCACAATATTACGGAAGAAGACCTGATTGAAATTAAAAAGTTTATTACTTTTTTAAAACACACAAAAATTGATGGCATTTTTATAAACAGTTATGCAATACTTGAAGCAATCAAAACCCAAAATCTCCCCTACAAAGTAATAGCAGACTCATACTTTGATATACACAACCTTGCAGGCATAGATTTTGTAAACATGTTCCACAAAGCCGATCAGGTAATTATTACCGAAGAAATTTACATGAAAAATATTGCCAAAATAAAGCAGTACAAAAATATTTCTCTTGCAATAGATTCTGACAACCTGCCATGGTGTGCAGAAGATATAAAAAAGCTTAATGCAATAGATTCTGTTGTAATAAAAGGCAAATTTGCCAATTCTCAAGATATTTTAGACGGAATAGAGCTTGTTGAAAAAATACTCGCCAAGCCCAAAATGTTCAAAAACCAGAACCTGCCTTTTAAACATGTACGAAAAAGTATCTATCAGACTAACCACTTTTCCGGTGAAATGATTTGCGCAGAAGGTTCAAACTTTAAATTTTCACGTAATATTCAACGCTTTGAATGGGAGAACAAACGCCCGAGGCTGAAAAAGGACTACAATTATGCGGAGCTGAAACTCCCGAGGATAAACCTAAGATTAAGTTCAATTGCACAGCTTGAAGATTTAAAAAAATTCATAGCCAAAACCGGGTTTAATCCCGTATATTCCATAGAATACGGCGAAATTTTAAGCACATGCGACTTAGCCAAAAGCAGCTTCCACCAAATAATAACAAAGGTTAAAAAGTTCTGTTTTAACTACGGAATAAAACTGCAGCTGAGTACACCTAGAATCCTTATTGAGCGTGATTTTGACAGAGTTTATGAATACGTAAAAAACCTCTGCCTCACTGAGCCTGTTCCTTCATCCATAATAATTAACAATATAGGCTATTTGTGGACCTTTATTAATGATGATGAATTACACAGAATCCCAGTTGAAATAGGACAGGGGATAAACCTTTTAAACAGTATGTCAATTAAATGTCTGAACAATCTGCACCCGATTGACACAGTTGATTTCAGCTCATTTGAAGAAATTACCAATATAAAAAACTGTATTAAAAAAGTAAAAAATCTTATCCCGAACAAAAAGCTTACAATTGCAGGAAATGTAAGGGTGCCGTCACTGGGGCTGTGCCCGTTGAATAATGACACTGCAATAGTATCAAGACTCTCTTGCAAAGCACCATGCCACAACGGCAATTATGCGCTTAAAGACCCGTATCTTAAAAAGGTTCTGCCCTTTGTTGTAGACGGCTTTTGCAGAATGCACATGTTCAAAGACTACATTCTGCACCTGTATGAATATGTTCCCAAACTGGAAAAAATAGGTATAAATGAATTTGTTATTGATTTATCAGACCTTCCGCCAAAGTACGTAAGCATACTTCTGACACATTTTTTAAATACACTTGCAGGGTTTGAGCCGCCGTCTAAAGAACATACGGACGAATATTGCATACATGAGCTTTGATATTCGACTTATTTTTTCATTCTGTCAAACCAGCCTTTAAGAATTTTTAAAGGTGCTCTTGTAAGTCCAAGGGCATTTGCCTCAATATCTTTACTGATAACCGAACCTGCGCCTATAGAGGCGTTCTCTCCGATATGAGCAGGAGCAACAATTACGGAATTTGAGCCTGTAGAAGCATTATCATCTATTACGGTTTTGAATTTTTCCTTTGTAATATGGTTATAATTTGCGGTAATCGTACCTGCACCGATATTTACATTACTGCCGAGTTCACTGTCCCCGACATAACTGAGGTGGCATACGTTTGTGTGATCTTTAATCTTTGTTTTTTTAATTTCTACAAAATTACCTATTTTTACACTGTTGCCGATTTCAACACCGCCTCTCAGCCTTGCAAACGGACCTATTTTACAATCCTTTCCGATTTTATTTTTTCCCTCAATATAAGTACAGGGATAAACAATTGTATCGGAATCTATCTCAGTATCAGGAGAAATATAAGTTGTTTCAGGGTCAACAATCGTTACCCCTTCCTCCATAAGTTTATTATTAACCCTGTTTTGCAGTATCTTAGCAGCTTCTGCAAGCTGCTTACGGGAATTTATGCCGAAAGATTCTTCATTATTTTCAAGGACATAAGAACGAGCCTTTAAACCATTATCTATTGTCCATTTAACAATATCTGTCAGATAATATTCCTGCTGGGCGTTATTGGAATCAAGGTGCAAAAAGGCTTCATGAACTTTTTCCCAATCCAGCAGATACACACCGGTATTTATTTCTTTTATTTTTTTCTGCTCGTCTGTTGCGTCTTTTTCCTCAACAATGGCTTTTAAATCACCGTTATCAGCACGTACAATACGCCCATAATTTGAAGGGTCATCAAGTATTGCCGACATAACTGTCAATGCATTGTTATTTTTTCTGTGTTCTTCAATAAATTTGTTCAAAGTTTCGGTAGTCAAAAGAGGAATATCACCGTTGAGGATTATAACTTCACCGCAAAAGCCTTTTAAATCATCATACGCCTGCAAAGCAGCATGACCTGTGCCTTTTTGCGGAGATTGCAAACGGCAATGAGCATTTTGATAAGTCTTTTTTACAAAATCCTCTACCTGATCTGCACAATGTCCTACTATAATATAATTTTCTTCAGCTTTGCCCGTATTATTCAAAGCGTCTATAACATAAGCAAGAAGCTCTTTATTAAAAATTTTATGCAAAACTTTTGGTGTTTGTGATTTCATTCTTGTGCCCTTGCCGGCAGCAAGTATAATAGACTTTATAGTTTTTTCCATAATAACAAATCCTATTTTGTGTATATTTAAGTATTATTTTACCTCAAACCTGTAAATTTTATAAAAATTTGTAAATTTTAAAAATCTTTATAACAAAAAAATTTATTCAGCTGTATTAGCCGTGTATGAACGTATCTTTTACAAAAAATTACCCGAATATTAACAATTTTTATAAATACGACAGCACTCCTTCCTTTAAAGGCGCAAGGGATATAAACCTTAAGTATATATATGACAAACGACTCAGGCTTCTGCCGCAGAGAATGCGCCAAAAAGTAACAGGTATTGTAGAAAATAACGGCAACATATACGAACCGCTGCGGGAAATTCACCTTAAAACCTACGCTCCTTTGCTGGAATGCCAAACCCTCGGCAAAGCTCAAAATATGTTTTACGAATTCAGCGAAGTTTTGCCTGCACAAAATGTTATACAGCATAAATCACAAAACATAAAAAAAATAATGGAAACAATCCCGCTTGAGGATTTGTCGCTTGTTCTTTTAAAAGAACGCTGGGGCAAACTAAAAACCCTTGACGAGATAGCAAAAGAATTGGGCTTAAAAGGCAGAAATGCACTTGCCTGGATTATGGACAAAATAAGAATACCTGATTTCGGTACAAACTATCACAAACTGTTAAGTTCAACAGATGAAAGGCTTAACAGAGAAATCGCACAAAAAACCCAAAATTATAATAACGCTCACAGAAGCAGCGTCATTGCACGTAACCGTGAACTAAGCCAAAAATATAAAGAGCTTAACCACCAGATATCACAAATGGCATGGGACAGACTTCCTCACATAAAAGAAGCTTTTTCAAAACTTGCTTCCAAAACTAACGGCAAAGAACGTTTCGCCGCATTCTGGAGCACATACCCCGAGTACGCAAAAGAATTTGCTCAAATGAAAAAGACTGTTGCACAAGAACTCCGTGCTGCACGCAGCAACACGAAAATCTAAAAATTAATATACCTGAAAAGCTTTTTTACAATACCCTTCAAGCCCCCGTCAAAAGATAACGGAATCTCCTTATAATAAGGCTTGTATGCATCAATAATATTCTGCGGCAGCGGATTTCCGTCTTTGAAGGTAAATGCAATCAGCTCAAGCAGTTCTACCTGCTGGTTATCATAATCGGCATCCTTTGCTTTTATATCTTCATCAGCTTCATAATGGCACAAAGCATGCCATGCAGCTTGAACAGACGGGTCAGTGCAGTCTTTAGGAAAAAGCAAAAGACCTTTTTTAACGCTTATTTGTTCTGTTAAAACAGCAATTATAATATTGCCTACTGCCTGCCGCTGTTTTATTAAATCAATACCGCTGTCTTGCATTCTTTTTGATGAGAACTCATGCTTGTAATTGCTCTTGCAAGTGAATCCATGTCGTTATTAAAATACTGGTTTGCAAGTTTTTTAATGGCCTCTTGAGCCATTTCATCACGGGAAGAAACCGTTTTGTAAAAGAATTTCTTACCCTGTTTGTATCTGACAAGCATGTTTTTTTCTACTAATCTATCCATAACCGTTTTAACGGTAGTATATGCACGTGATACGGAAGAATTTCCGTTTATAATCTCCTGCACCTCTGTTACAGAAACATCAGAACTTTCAATTTCTTCAAGCATCCATATAGTTTTCAAAATTTCATTTTCGAGGCTTCCGTGTGTATAATTCATTGTTATTCCTTTTTTCATAATTACAGCGTGTACTCCTATCGTAATATAAAAGTAAATAAATTAAAATAAAAAAATAAAAAATTTTCCATTTAATTTATATATTTTTTTCTAAATCAAGTTCTATTTTTTCATAACCGTCGCCAAGACGTATTACATTTGAATCATAAATGGCATCTTTTGTACTGCCGCCTGTGAAATCTTCACTATGTATAACTATTCCGCTTTTTGTGTTTACTACCTGCGAGGTATTAGTGCAGCCGTATATTGCTATCATAAGAACACAAATCGAACAAATTAAACTGTATTTTAACAGCTTCATGTTGGCTCCTTATTTTATTTATAAACACAAATACGGGATATTTTTTCTTATTTAATTTACTACTACCAGTATAGCACATTTTTACAAAAATGTGCATAATTTATAAAAAAAATCAAAGCATATATATCAATTATTTTACATAACAAAACTTGCCGGCTGTAGACAAATAAAGTAATATAACAAAATAGCAGGAGAAAAATGAAAAAATTTTTATTTTCAATATTAATAATAACTATTTTGTATGCAGGCAGCTCATTCCCGGTGCAATCCCAAAATTCTGCGCAAATAACCAAAATACCACGAACACCAAACCTGACCAAAACATATAGATTCAGGATTGATACAAGAAAAAGCGATATAATCAGCTGGATAAGAAACTTTTGCCTGACCAACATGGTTTCAGTTGGAGGAATAAAAAATGTCGGCAAAAACCAAGAAATGTATTTAGGTTTTTTAAATCAAAATACGGGACAATATAACTTTGAAAAAATTAAAACAGCAGATGGAACATTTGCTCTTAATGACAACGGTGAAGTTCAAATTCAATTGTACGTAAAAACAACAAACGGCGCATATAATATTACAACGGAACCGCTTGCAAGTAAAAGAGTCATACTTGTCGGAACTTTTATACTGAATAACAAAGAACAACGGAGCAAAAATTGAACATATTTGATGAAAAAGCTGATAAATCAACAGAAATGATTATAAAAACCGCAAAAGGCGAACTTCCTGCGGATTTGGTCATAAAAAATGCACAGCTTGTAAATGTACTATCAGAAGAAATTTACAATACGGATATTGCTGTTACAAACGGTATAATTGCAGGCATAGGAAAAGGCTACAACGGTAAAGAAGAAATCGACGTAAACGGTGCCTATGTATCTCCGTCTTTTATTGACGGGCATGTTCACCTTGAAAGCTCAATGCTTATGCCGTCGGAATTTGCAAAACTCGTTGTTCCCTCAGGCACAACTACTGTTGTTGCTGACCCTCACGAAATATCAAATGTAATGGGATTGCAGGGAATAAGCTTTATGAGAGAAGCCTCCAAAAGGCTGCCTCTTGATGTTTATATGACTCTGCCGTCATGCGTTCCCGCAACGAATTTAGAAACCTCGGGCGTTGATTTAAACAGTTATGACCTTGCTCTGCTGATAGATGCACCGTGGGTGCTTGGTATTGCAGAAATGATGAATTTCCCGGGTGTAATCGGATGCGACAGCAGCGTACTGAGTAAAATTCAGCTCGGATTAGAAAAACACAAATGCATAGACGGGCATGCACCTCATCTTAGCGGAAAAAACTTATGCGCTTATGTTGCCTCCGGTATTCGCTCCGACCACGAATGCACGGCTTGTGAAGAAGCAATAGAAAAATTGCGGCTAGGTATGTATTTGATGATAAGAGAAGCCACAGGAGCAAGGGATTTAGAAGCTTTAATACCTGTTTTAAAACAATACAACACACGAAAATGCATGTTTGTTACAGATGACCGTCACCCCAAACATCTTGCAAAGCATATTTCCAGAATGGTAAAAAAAGCCGTTGCCAACGGTATTGCCCCGATTAAAGCAATCCAGATGGCAAGTCTTAATACCGCAGAATACTTTAAACTAAGCAATCTCGGGGCAATTGCTCCGGGCTACAAAGCAGACATGCTGGTTTTAAAAAATCTCGTTGATTTCGAGCCGGAAATGGTATTCAAAAACGGAAAACTAACCGCACAAAACGGCAAAATGCTTATTGATACGGATGTATTAAAAACACCGCCGCTAAGAGGTTCAGTTAACATAAAATATCTTTATCACAAAGATTTGCAAATCAAAGCAAAAACCGATACGGTAAAAGTCATTAATGTAATACCCAAACAGCTTATAACAGCAAGAACCAATGAAAAAATTAAAGTTGTGAACAATCTTGCCATGCCTGATGTTGAAAATGACATCTTAAAAATAGCGGTAATCGAAAGGCATAAAGCCACAGGCAATATCGGGCTAGGGTTTGTGAAAGGTTTCGGGTTAAAATCCGGAGCAATAGCCTCTACGGTTGCACATGATTCTCATAACATGATTGTTATTGGCACAAATGACGAAGACATGTACTACGCAGCCGTAGAACTGGTAAAATCACAGGGCGGAAAAATTATTGTGGAAAATTCGCAAACGCTGGCTCATTTAAAACTTCCGGTTGCGGGTCTGATGTCAGACAAAACAGCGGAAGAAGTACAAAAAAACATCAAAGAACTGGAACAGGCTGCTCAAAAAATCGGATGTAAAATAGAAGACCCGTTTATGAGCATGGCATTCTTATCTCTGTCGGTTATTCCGGAGTTAAAAATTACCGACAAAGGGCTTATTGACGTAAACAAATTTGAGGTTACGGATTTATTTGTTTAATCGAATAAAACCCGCCGGTTCTTTTCATAAACCTGACATATAAATTAGTGACAGCCCCGTTTTTTTTATATATACTAAGCGTATGAGCAAAAGAAACATTAAAAACGTAAGAAATTTTTGTATTATTGCGCACATTGACCACGGCAAGTCCACACTTGCCGATCGTTTGCTTGAATATACAGGCACAGTTGCCGAACGTGATATGCAAAACCAGCTCCTCGACTCTATGGATATAGAACGGGAACGTGGCATAACTATTAAACTTAATGCCGCAAGAATGAAGTATAAAGCAAAAGACGGTCAGGAGTATGAATTGAATCTGATTGATACCCCGGGGCACGTGGATTTTTCTTATGAAGTTTCCCGCTCTTTAGCTGCCTGCGAAGGTGCCTTGCTCATTGTGGATTCAACACAGGGTGTAGAAGCGCAAACACTTGCAAACGCTTATCTTGCAATCGAACAGAATCTGGAAATTATCCCCGTTATAAATAAAATTGACCTGCCTTCCGCTGATGTGGACAGAGTGAAAGAAGAAATTGAAGAAGTACTGGGAATAGATGCGGAAAATGCAATACCTGCTAGTGCTAAAGCCGGTATCGGTATAGAAGATATTCTCGAAGCTATTGTAAAACTTATTCCGCCGCCTGAGGACACCTCGGATAAACCGCTGAGAGCACTTGTTTTTGACAGTGCTTATGATCCTTATTTAGGTACTTTATGCTTTTTCAAAATCGTTGACGGAAGCGTAAAAGTAGGCGACAGAGTTAAATTTATGGCGTCAGGCAACAAATACGAAGTTACGGAGCTCGGCTACCTTAACCCCAACAGAGTACCCGTAAATGAACTTTGCACAGGTGATGTAGGATACATGGCGTGTTCCATCAAAGAATTGACAAGATTTGTCGGGGATACCGTTACACTTGCAGATGCACCGGCTCAAGAAGCCTTGCCGGGGTACAAAGAGGCTTTGCCTGTTGTATTCTCAGGGTTATACCCCGTAGACAACGACGACTATCAGGATTTAAAAGAATCTCTGGAGAAATTAAAACTCAATGACTCATCTATTACTTTTGAACCTGAAACATCATCAGCACTGGGATTTGGTTTCAGATGCGGTTTTTTAGGTATGCTGCACATGGAAATTGCGCAGGAAAGACTTGAAAGAGAATATGACCTTTCTCTTGTTACAACAGCACCCTCTGTTGTTTACCATGTACACAAAACCGACGGCTCCGTCGTTGAAATCGACAACCCTGCAAACCTTCCTGATCCTCAGTACAGAGAGTTTATTGAGGAACCTTATGTAAAAGTCAATATAATTGCACCTAACGAATATACAGGTACCTTAATGGATTTGTGCCAGACCAAACGGGGCATTTTTGTTAATATGCACTACATTGATAAAGTGCGTGTTGATATTGAATACGAAATGCCTCTAAGCGAAGTTATCGTTGATTTTTACGACCAGCTAAAATCCAGAACAAAAGGCTATGCCAGCATGGATTACGAGTTTAAAGAATACAAACGCTCCGACCTTGTAAAACTCGATGTTATGCTTGCCGGAGAAGTTGTAGACGCCTTGAGTGCCATTGTCCACAAAGACAATGCTTTTTATGTCGGACAAAAACTTACTGCAAAACTTAAAGATATTATTCCCCGTCAAATGTTTGAAGTCCCGATTCAGGCAGCTGTAGGCGGAAGAATTATTGCACGTACAAATATTAAAGCACTCAGAAAAAGTGTTCTTGATAAATGTTACGGCGGAGATATTTCCCGTAAACGAAAACTCCTTGAAAAGCAGAAAAAAGGTAAAAAACGAATGAAAGCAGTAGGACGTGTAGAAGTTCCGCAAGAAGCTTTCATGGCAGTATTATCACTTAATGACGAATAATTGTCATACAAACAAATGCCATCACCAAATAGCAGACCGGCTTTCAGCCCAAACCCAAACCTCGTACATTTTTCTGTGCAGCACTTATATTTTTCAAAAAAAAAAAGGGATTCATAATGAATCCCGTCGAATCTTTTTTTGATTCCTCGTGTGTGTAAGTAAGTGTAAGTAAGTGTAAGTGTGTAGATTAGTGTGGTAGGTCAGTATGTATGTTTAATAAAAAATTATTATTCTCTTTATATTCTCTCAAGTGATAAATCTTTTTCTCTCAATCTCTTTATCTCTCGTATATATATAAAGTATTTACTCATTAAATAATTGCCTTTTTTAATCAAATTTATTTCAATTCTGTTTACATTTCTTAATATAAATAACTAAAAAACTTATATATTTTGCATTTTAGATTATTTCATATAGTCAACTGACCACGATA
>CALUSA010000033.1 GCA_944323275.1 Candidatus Gastranaerophilales bacterium | reverse complement strand
CAGTTAAAGATGCTAAAGCAGGTAAAGTTGAATTCAGAGCTGACAAACAGGGTATGATTCACTGCCCTATCGGTAAAATCAAATTCTCATTTGACGATTTGATGAAAAACTATGCAACACTTGCTGATGCTGTTTTGAGAGCAAAACCGTCAGTTGCAAAAGGTGTGTATGTTAAATCAGCTTATTTAACTACTACAATGGGTCCAGGTATCAAATTGGATACAAAAAACCTTGCTGCTGAAGTTAAAGAATATGTTTAATATTAACCTTTCAATTATCTAAGTTTAATATTAATTCTAATATCTTAAAGCCCTCAATTATTGAGGGCTTCTTTATTATCTTTTATATCAATTGTTTAAGCGTTTTTATATGACAAAATTACCGTCTTTATAGATTAATTTGTCATCAGCATAAATTTCTCCGCCGTTTTTCATGTTTTTGATTAAATCCCAGTGCAATCCGGAAACATTTTTTCCGCCTGCTTCGGGGTATGAAGCACCGAGAGCCATGTGTATTGCACCGCCGATTTTTTCGTCGAAAAGAATATTCCCTGTAATATCCTGAATCATATAATTGGTTCCGATTGCAATTTCGCCGACAAAACGGGAACCTTCATCCATATCAATCATATTAAAGAAATAGTCCTGTCCTTTTTCAGCAGAAGCTTCAACTACTTTTCCGTTTTCAAGACGCAGCCTTACTTTTTGAGCTTCATTGCCTCTGTAAATTTGTGGAAAGTCAAAGTATATGATTCCGTTTGCACTGTCTTCAACAGGAGATGTGTAAATTTCTCCATCAGGGAAATTACATTGTCCTGAGCAGTTGAGCCATTTTCTACCTTCTGTATTAAAAGTAATATCTGTTTCTTCGCCTATGATATGGAGTTTTGTTGTCTTATTGAGATAATCTGCAATTCTTTGCTGTTCTCTGTCAATTTCTCTCCATTTTTCTATGGGATTGTCCAAATGCAAATAGCAGGATTTGATTAAAAAGTCTGTGTAATCATCAAGTGACATTTTTGCTTCCTGAGCAAGTGCATTTGTCGGAAAATCAGCAATAACCCATTTTAAGCTGCCTTCTGCAGAACGTTTGAGCATGAGATTTGTTAGTTCTCTTGTTGCTGCTGAGCGTTTAGCCATTTTTTTAGAATCGGCTTTAGCCATTGTTTTGGTGTTTGTAGGTGCACCTATTGAAATAAACTTGGTTGCGGTTTTGTACTCAAGTTCTGTCATAGGGTCGATATAAGCCAGCTGTTCGTCTGATGCATATTTTATGTAAGTTTCACTAAGCCCTTCCATTGCAGCGTGTACAACAGGATGTGCACCTTTTTGCAGAACCTGTTTATAGATTTCTTTAACAAGCGGCTGTGCTTCGTGGCTTGTTGCCCGTATAATTGTTAAATCACCGGGCTGTATGTCTACGGAATACTCAACAAGCACCTGTGCGTATTTTGACCAGAGTGTATTTTCCATCTTTAAAACTCCTTTTTAAACTAGCGATGACTTAATTATATTACTTTTTGTCCGGCTAGTAAATTACACCGGATTCATTTACAAATATATTTTTAGCACATTATTTTTGTGTTAAAATCTCTAGTGTATTACTTATAAGAGAAAAAGAGGTTAACAAATTATGGTTGAACTTTCACCTTTGCAAAAAGCAAGATTGGCTTTTAAACCGGTTCTTCCTTCTACACTTGCCGCCGGCATTAAAAAAGTAGAAGTAATCGAAGGCGATAAAACAGAATGTGTTAAAGACCAGGAACAAATCAAAAGACTGTTTGCAAATACTTATGGTAAATGCACGGTTACTTTTAAATCGGGTTCCGAACAGGAATTTGCAGCAAGAAATGTAGGCGTAATTCTTTCAGGCGGACAGGCACCTGGCGGTCACAATGTTGTTGCAGGTTTGTATGATGCACTTAAACAGGCTAATCCGCAAAGTAAATTATACGGCTTTTTAGGCGGTCCGTCAGGTATTATTGACGGTGAATATATTGAATTTACTGACGAAATTATCGACGCTTACAGAAACACAGGCGGCTTTGATATTATTGGTTCAGGCAGAACTAAACTTGAAACAGAAGAACAGTTTGAAAAATCACTGGCTAACTGCAAAAAATTAAATATCTCCGGCATTGTTATTATTGGCGGTGATGATTCAAATACAAACGCAGCGATGCTTGCTGAGTGGTTTGTGTCTAAAAATGCCGGTATTCAGGTTATCGGCTGCCCGAAAACAATCGACGGCGACTTGAAAAATGACCAGATTGAAATTTCCTTCGGCTTTGATACAGCTACAAAAACTTACGCTGAACTCGTAGGCAATATTCAAAGAGATGTTAACTCTGCAAAAAAATACTGGCATTTTGTAAAAGTGATGGGCAGAAGCGCAACTCACGTTGCATTAGAAGTAGCACTGCAAACTCAGCCGAATATCACTTTAATTTCTGAAGAAGTTGAAGAAAAGAAAATGTCACTTAAACAAATTGTTAATTATATGGCTGATATCATTGCAAGACGTGCTAATGACGGTAAAAATTTCGGTGTTGCTTTGATTCCTGAAGGGTTAATTGAATTTATACCCGAAATGAAAACAATGATTGCAAACCTTAACGATGTTATGTCAACACTTGAACAGGATGCAGCGTACAATAAGCTGACTGTTCCCGCTGACAGGTTTGACTTTATCGAAAGCAGACTTGAACCTGAAAATGCTGCTGTATTTGAATCCTTGCCGGTATTGATTAAAGCTCAGCTGCTTATGGACAGAGATCCGCACGGAAATGTTCAGGTTTCTAAAATTGAAACTGAAAAATTGTTAATTGAAATGATTAAGGTTAAACTTGCAGAAATGAAAGCTCAAGGTGAGTTTATGGGTAAATTCTCCGATCAATGCCACTTCTTTGGTTATGAAGGAAGATGTGCATTCCCTTCTAACTTTGATGCTAACTATTGCTATGCTCTTGGCTTTAATGCTTATGCTTTGATTCAGGCAGGTTTGACCGGTTATCTTTCATCTGTAAGAAATCTGACCGCACCTTCTACTGATTGGATTGCAGGCGGTGTACCTCTTACAATGATGATGAATATGGAAAAACGCCACGGTCACATGAAGCCGGTTATTCAAAAGGCTCTTGTTAAACTCGATGGTCCTGTCTTCAAAAAACTTGAAGCTAACAGAGAAAATTGGGCTATGAACGATGAATATATCTTCCCCGGCTCAATTCAATACTGGGGACCGTCAGAAGTTTGCGATATCACTACACAAACACTTAAGCTTGAAAGTGAAGCTGCTCTGGCATCGGTATAGTATTTTATATACACATACTAAAAAGGACAGATATAATTTTATATCTGTCCTTTTAGTTTATAAATAATTTTAAATTATTTATGCACTAAGGTTGATGTATTTGGCTGAGCCAATTCCGTCAATACCTGATATTTCGTTCAGTGTTTTTTCCGAAACCTCGCTGCCGGTATTTATAATCATCATTGATATGTTATCTGATTGTGAACGGTTTTGCGCAACATTCATTCTTGTAATGTTAATGTTTTTGTCACCCAGTACTGTTGCTACTTTTGCAACCATAGCAGGTTTGTTTTCGTGCGGAACAAGTATCATGTGTTTTTCAGGCTCGATGCTTGTATTGTAGCCGTTAATTTTTACAATTCTTGGCATATCAGCTGCAATAAGTGCACCGGAAACAGTATTTGTTTCTTTGTCGGTAACAAGTTTTAAGGTTATTGAGCCAATGTAATCGGTTGAGGTGTTGGATTTTGTTGTCGCAACATCAATACCTTTTGCTTTTGCAATAATCGGTGCATTAACAAAGTTTACCGAATTCATAAATGAAGAAAATACCCCTTTTAATACCGCTGTTTCAAGCGGTGATGCGTCTAAGTCGGCAAGGTTGCCTTTGACAGTTATATATATGCCTTTTAAACTGCCTTTAGACATTTGCATAGCAAGTTCACCGATGTTTTGCGCAAGCTGCATATAGTCTTTAACCGGTTCCAGTTTATCAGGTTTAAGAGAAGGAATATTTACTGCTGAACGTGCAGAGCCGCCTTGTAAAACATCTCTGATTTGTTGAGCTACATCTTCTGCTACCTTAAGCTGGGCTTCTTCTGTGCTTGCGCCCAGGTGCGGAGTTAATAAAATGTCACCCGTTGTTTTAACAAGCGGAGAATCGGAAATGTTCGGCTCGGTTTCATATACATCAACTGCCGCCTGTGCAACCTGACCTGATTCTAAAGCCTGAGCTAAATCCGCCTCATCAATGATTCCGCCTCTGGCGCAGTTGATTAGCCTTACGCCTTTTTTCATTTTTGCAATTGTGTCTTTGTTTATCATGTGCAATGTTTCTTTTGTTTTTGGAACGTGCACCGTTATGTAATCACATTGTCCCCAGAGTTCGTCTAAATTTTCAACATATTTTGCACCGAATTTTTCCACAACTTCTTTTGTCGTGTACGGGTCTGATACAATAATGTTCATACCCAGTGCCTTGGCTGTTGTTGCTACGTGGTGCCCGATTTTGCCGAAACCGATTATTCCGAGAGTTTTACCAAAAACTTCGTGTCCCGTAAATTTAGAACGCTCCCATAATCCTTGTTTGGTAGAGGCTGCTGCTTTGGCAATGTTTCTTGACATTGCAAGCATTAAAGCTACTGTATGCTCGGCAGCTGCATTAGTGTTGCCGTCAGGGGAGTTTACAACAATAATACCGTGTGAGGTAGCAGCTTCTAAATCTATATTATCAACGCCTACACCTGCTCTGCCGATTATTTTAAGATTTTTTCCTGCTTCTATTACTTTAGCTGTTACTTTGGTCTGGCTTCTTACCATCAGGGCATCGTATTCGCCTATTACTTTACATAGCTCATCTTCGCTCATGGTAGGCAGCATAACGCCTTCAGCCGCTTCATCTACAATTTGTTTTGCCGTTTCGTTAATTTTGTCTGTAATTAAAACTTTCATAAATACTCCCCATGTTTTTTACGGTTATAGCAACGCTAACCAGCTTAATTATACATTTTTTTTTCTTTATTAACAAATTTTTACAATATTGTGGCAATTTTTTTATATAAATTGTTTTTATATATACATGATATATATTTGCTAACTTTGGAGAGAGTAAAAATGGCTGAATATACCGTAAGAAGTGGCGATAACCTTTGGAATATTTGTAAGAGAGAATTTAAACTTACAAATAATACCGATATTGCAAATAAAGTTAACGAAGTTATAAAAGCAAACGGTATTACAAAGCCTGAATTGCTTCAAGTCGGGCAAAAAATAAAGATTGATTTTACACAAAGCGGCACAGAGCAAAAAAAATATTCTGAAGAAGTTAATAAAGCTGTTGCTGATAAAATAAATTATAATAATATACAAACTTATTCGGATATAGCGAGGTTGGAAAATTCTTCTATATCAATTTTTGGCTCGAATACCATAGCGGACGGAACTCAAAATCAAGCTTATAACGATTTTAGCGAAAAGTACTTGCTTGATTGTTATGATATAAATAATGACGGCACTGTTACTGAGGAGGAATTTGCTCAGGTAGAACAACGTGACAATGAAAATTTGAAAAAAGTCATGAATGAGTTTTTAGATCAACAATCAATATCGATGGACGGTCAAGCACTTGAATTGCCTGAAGAAGTAATGCAATCTATTAACGCCCCCGCAGCTACATCTGCAAATCTGTTTGCACAAAACCTCGATTTTAATGACAATGGCAAAATAGATGTTGAAGAATTTGCTTTCTTTAACAAGATGGCAGATGGTTTAGATGGTCAATACGATGGGGTTATAACCTCTAATGGCGAAACTAAAATGTTTAATGCTATTACAGGTGCTGATTCAGGGACAAGTAATGCTGAATTTAACAGGGTAATCGATAAATATCTTAAAGGAGAAACATTAACACCCGATGAACAAAAGACACTTGAAGAAGCGCAAAAAACTATAAAAGCTTCTTTAAGAAAAGCGTCTGGTTTGAATTTTGAAGGTTAATAAGGATTTATTTAATATAAACTTCTTCGAGATTGTGAACTACGCCGCCTAACGGAGTAGGATTTATGTTACCGAATTTGTTTCTGATTGCCGTGATTATTATAGGCGAATATAGATATATTAACGGTTTTTGGTCATAAACCACCTGCTGGTATTGTTCGTATATTTTTTTTCTTTTTTCAAAATCAAGCTCAAGCGAGGCTTTGTCAAATAGCTCATTGATTTCTTTTTCCCACGGGTAAATAATTTTGTTGTCTTCAGAAGTTTTGCGCTGGTTAAACACATGCAGTGTACCGTTTGAATACCAGACGTTTTTGCCGCCGTACGGCTCAAGCGGACTGCCTGTAAAGCCCATTATAACTGCATCAAAATCGTTTGTATTAACAAGTTTGCTAACAAGAGTATTAAACTCTATGGGTTTAAAGTTAACTGTCATTCCGAGTTCTTCAAGGTCTTGTTTGACCATAACCCCTATTGATTCCCGTTCGGTGTTGCCTGCATTTGTAAACAGGTCAAATTCTACTTTGTTGCCTTCTTTGTCAAAAAGTTTTCCGCTTTTCAAATAAAATCCTGATTTTTTTAGGTATTCTCCGGCTTTTTGCATATCCTGCGGATGACCTTGAGCTATTTTTTCGTTCAAATAAATTGAAGATAAAGGCTCAGGTGTGAATAACGGTGCGCCGACACCGCTGGCTATATTGAATACCATATTTTCTCTGTCAAGAGCGTAGTCGACTGCTTTTCTAAAATTTAAGTCATTAAACCATTTTTGTTTTATCGGATTTACGTAATAATTGCCCTTGTCATTCTTTCTTGTATTAAGATTGAAAGAAAAATAGATTGTACCTGTATTCGGACCGAGGTTGTATATTTTGTAATCGGAAAATTTTTCTTTTTCTTTAAACATTGCAACATTTGTGCCTCGAAGCCCGACTGTATCAAGTTCGCCTGCTTTGAATTTTAAAAGCTCATTGTTAAGGTCGCCGACTATTAAAATAATATATTTGTCTAAATATGGCAGTTTTTGACCTTTTTCATCAATCATATAGTAGTTCGGGTTGCGCTCGTAAACCAGACGCTGTGCAGGTACATATTCCTTAAGTTTAAAGGCACCGCTTGTAACAAATTCTGCCGGTTTTGTGTTAGAACTCCAGAATGCGGCAAAAGCTTTTTTACCCTGTTTTGTAATGGGTTCAAGTACATGTTTCGGGGCAATAGGCACGCTCAGCTGTCTTAAAAACGGTGAAAATGGTTTAGGTGTCGTAAATTTTACCGTATATTTGTCAAGTTTTTCTATTTTTGGAAGCTGGGTACCGATATACATTGCATCACGTGTACTTGTGTTGCCAAATCCGCCGAAAATTATTGTATTCCACGTAAAGTAAACATCGTCTGAGGTAATTTCTTTTCCGTCTGACCATTTTAAGCCGTGCCTGAGTTCTATGATATAAGTTTTGTTATCCGGTAGAATTTTTATGCTTTTGGCAAGTTTTGGTATAACTTCACCTGTATAAGCATCGGTAGTTACCAGAGCATCAAACATTATATCCGCTGCCTGAGATGAGGTTGCATCCATTGAGTTCCAGGAATTAAAAGTCTTTGGACCTTCACCAATTGTGCTTGTGACAAGTGTTCCACCGTATTTACCGGCAGGACTGCGTGATATAAGATAATCCACTCCGTTAATTGTCTTTGTTGACGGCGGATAAGGTATATAATTCTGTTTTAATTCAAAACCGTCACTTTGTGTAGCTGTTTTGTCATCTTGCGGGCGGTCTGCTTTAATACAGCTTGCAAGCAGTATGCAAACAAACACCAAAAGAGATAAGACATAGAGAATTTTTTTGTTCATAAGAACAATTTAACACAAATTTACTGAAATTTTTATAAGTTACCCTGTTAAAATATTAACTATAAAATATTTTATAAATAAACCTGCTATAATGCAACAAAGACCGGAACTCCGGTCTTTGTTGGGTTTGTTTTTTAGTTATGCTAATCTTTGTCTTTTTCTTTGTCATCATCATCTTTTTCTTCTTTTGATGTTTCTTGAGATGATTCTGTTTTGGGGGCATTATTTTCTTGTTCTGTTTTTGGAGCTTCCCCTGTTTTATCTTTTTCTGTTGTTTCTGTTTTTTTGTCTTCAACCGGTTTTGTTTCAGCTGTTTTTCGATATTTATTTACTGCATCTGTAACGCCTAAGCCTGCGGCAAAGCCGACTGCTGCCATAATAATTGTATTTATTAGTTTGGGCAAAATCTTTTTAGCACTGCGAAAACCGGCAACGGCGGAACCTAAAGTTAATATACCAATCGCAGCCTGTTCTGCAGGTTTTTTGTTTGTGATGTTAATCATGTCAGACATAAAAGCCAAAGAAGCTGTTTTAATTTTTTTATTATTATTTGTTTGTGCAGTTGCAGATGCAGGTTTTTGTGATGCTGCAGTAGTGTTAAGCGATGGTACTTGCATATTTTTTTACTCCTTAACTTTTACCATGTTTATTATGTGTATTCAAAATAGCATAAATAAACTTTTTTGTTAGTGTGCGCAGAAATTTTTTACTTAACTTAATGTTAGTTTATTATTAATTTGTGCGTTTTATAACTATCTGTGCATTTGAAAATTTATTATTTTTCTGCGATGAAAATTGAATTTTCATTGTCTTCGGTCATTTTTACTGTGACAGTGTTATATCCTTGCTGTTTAAGTTTATTTACGAATTCTTCTTGAGTATATCCGTTTACCCAGATTTTAAGCCTGTCTGGGTGGTCTTCTTTAAATATATAAGAACCAATTAAAATATCAGAATATTTATAGATTTTTTTTAATAAACTATCAATATTGTAAATATATTCAAAGACGCCTGATACAAATATTACATCAACTTTTTTTTCTAAAAATTCGCCTTTATTGATGTCTTTTATAATAGTAGTTGGTTTATGTTTATACAAATCAATTCCGTAGTAGTCAATATTGCTTGATAAATATTTTTTTAATGTCTGTACTCCGCAGCCGATATCCATGATTGATTTTGTATTTTGGGGAATTAATTCTGCCATTTGACGTATGCGATTACTCATACTTTCAGAGTATTTCATATCCTGCTTCCACGTGTTACCCTTAATAAAGGAGAGATTTGAGATTTGAGATTTGAGATTTGAGATTTGAGATTTGAGATTTGAGATTTGAGATTTGAGATTTGAGATTTGAGATATTGTGCAATATTTACCATTTAAAAATTCTCCTGTAATTTAAAATTTTTATTGTGCAAGCTCCTCGAGTGCAGCCATTTTCATTACTTCGGGTTTGGCTTTTTGACCGGTCCAGATTTCAAAAGCTTTTGCACCCTGATAAACAAACATATCAAGACCTGTTATAGTCTTGTAGCCGTTAGACTGAGCCAGTTGTATAAAAGCTGTTTTTAAAGGGTTGTAAACAATATCATATACTGCTGCATCTTCCGGTAAGGTTTTTAAAACATCTTCATCGACAGGGCTTATCCCCATAGCTTTTCCTCTCATTCCGACAGGAGTTGAGTTTACCAGCATTTTTGAATCTGATAAATCTCTTAAACTTTGAATTTGTTTTAAATTGAATTTGATATCAGAAAAATTATTACGCAAAAAATTAACCATATCCTGTGCATTTATGATATTTCGTGCATAAAAATCTATTTCTTTCACTCCGATTTGTGTAAAGGCAATTGCTGCAGCACGTGATGCACCGCCTGTTCCGAGAATTGAAACTTTTTGGCTTTTTAAATTTGCCTGCACATCAGATGGAATAGCTGTTTTAAAACCGTAAATATCCGTATTGTAACCTGATAATGTGTGGTTTGGATTGATTTTTACAGTGTTTGCACAGCCGGCAAGGTCTGCCTGAGAGTCATATTCGTCTAAGAAAAGGGTTATAGGTACTTTAAGCGGTATGGTTACGTTAAAACCCGTGTATTCTCTTGATTTAAGCTCTTTGACTCTTGTGACAAGGTCTTCCGGCTCAGTGTCCAAAAGTTCGTAAACTCCGTCAATGCCGAGGTCTTTAAGCATTGCATTGTGCATAACAGCGGACAGTGATTGGGTTAGCGGATGTCCGATAACGGCAAATTTTAACATTATTCTACTCCTTCTACGCTGTTTTCGCTTTCCATAGGTTCGCTATAAGAGCATGAATTATTAGAACATACAAGTTTAGACTCTTTTTTGGTTATCTTTTTCACAAGATACGCTCCGCACTCCGGACATTTTTTTGCAACAGGTTCATTCCAGGATACAAAATCACAATCAGGATATTTGCTGCAGCCGTAGAATATTTTCCCGTATTTTGATTTGCGCTGGATAACATCACCTTCCGAACATTTCGGACATTTTACTCCTGTTGTGATAAGAAGGCGTTTTCTGTGTTTGCATTCGTCATTTGTGCATTGCAGATATTTTCCGTACGGTCCTACTTTTATAATCATATCAGAGCCGCATTTTTCGCATTTTTCGTCACTTTTTTCATCAACTTTAACAGCAGTACCGTCTTTGTTGAGCGGCATCATTGTTTTGCATTCCGGGTAACCTGAACAGCCTAAAAACTGGGTACCGAAGCGGCTTGTTCTTACAATCATTTTTTTCCCGCAGTTCGGGCAGGTAACATCAGATTCTATAAGAACTTTTGGCATATTTTTCTTGGCAGAATCAACTGTTTCGTTAAACGGTGTATAAAAATCCTGTAGAACCTCTGTCCAAACAGCTTTTTCTTCTGCTATGTCATCGAGTTTTGTTTCCATTTGTGCTGTAAACTCGTAGTTCATAATGTCAGTAAAATATTTTACAAGCTCTTTGCAAAGTGTTCTGCCGAGAATTGTCGGAGCAAGTGCTTTTTCTTGTTTTTCAACGTATCCCTTCTGCTGGATTTTTGAAATAATCGGTGCATAAGTAGAAGGACGCCCTATTCCGTGTTCTTCCAACGCTTTAACCAGTGAGGCTTCCGTAAATCTCGGAGGCGGCTGGGTAAAATGCTGTTTGGGGTCAAGTTTGGAAAGTTTAAGCGAATCCCCGTCTTTTAAATCCGGAATTTTGCTCTGGTCAATGTCTTCATCTGATTCATTGTAAACTTTTAAGAAGCCGTCAAAGGTAATTTTACTTGTACCGGCTTTAAACAGATAATCACCTGCTGAAATGTCAACGGAAGTGTTTTTAACCTTAGCATTTTCCATTTGTGAGGCAATAAATCTTGACCAGATTAGTTTATACAGCCTGTATTGTTCTGAGGTTAAATACTGTTTTATGCTGTCAGGCGTTTTTTCTATGTAAGAAGGTCTGATTGCTTCGTGTGCATCCTGAACATTTTTGCCTTTACCTTTAACATAATTGTTGGGTGTTGAAGGATAATAATTTTGTCCGAAATTATTTGTAATAAAGTCTTTTGCTGCAACCTGCGCATCGTCGGAAATCCTAACAGAGTCGGTTCTCATATAGGTAATTAAACCGACAGGACCGTCCGAACCTATATCTATACCTTCATAGAGCTTTTGCGCTATCTGCATTGTTTTAGATACACCGTAACCGAGTTTAGAGCTTGCTTCACGCTGCAAAGTTGAAGTAATAAAAGGTGCTGCAGGTTTTCTTTGGGTATCACGGAAAGTTACTTTTGAAACTTCATAGCTAAGCCCTTTTTTAGAAAGTTCTGCAACAATTTTATCGGCTTCGTCTTTGTTTTTTACATCAATTTTTTTGTCTTTATACTTTGATAATTCTGCTGTAAACGGAATTTTATCCTTAAGCAGTTCGGCAGAAATTGTCCAGTATTCAACAGGAGTAAATGCGTCAATTTCGTCTTCTCGTTCGCAAATCATACGCAGGGCAACACTCTGAACCCGACCTGCCGAAAGTCTGTAATTGCGCATTTTTTCCCATAGAACAGGGCTGATTTTGTAGCCTACAAGCCTGTCGAGGATTTGCCTTGTCTGCTGTGCTTTCACTCTTTCCATATCTATTTGTCGTGAGTGTTCAACAGCATTTTTAATAGCTTTAGGTGTAATTTCGTTAAATTCTATACGGTATATCTTGTTGTCTGGCACATCAAGAACCTGTCTTACGTGCCATGCAATCGCTTCTCCTTCACGGTCAGGGTCGGAGGCCAGCAGAACTTTGTCAGACTTTTTAGCAAGTTCATTAAGCTTTTTAACAACTGCTGTCTTTTCTGGTATTACAATAAAGCTCGGTTCAAAATTACGAGCAACGTCAAAGCCTAAAACCTTCGGCGGAAAATCTCTGATATGACCGTAACTCGCCTCTATTTGATAAGAGTCGCCGAGTATTTTTTTGATGGTTTTAGATTTTGCGGGGGACTCAACTATTACAAGAACTTTTTCTTTTTTTGATTTTGTTTTGGCTTTTGTTGAGGTTTGTTCTTCTTTAGCAGCCTCCGCTTTTTTAGTTTTTGACTTTGTTGCTGCCATAACTTTCTACTTATTACAATAAATCTTACAAACGTTAAGCCTTGATATAATAACATTATAAAAACTATTAATCAATGCTTATATGCCAAAAGCATAGCATTGTATTTAACATTAAAAGCCTTATTTTTCTGCATATTTGACCATTTGCTTAACAATTATTTATAAATTTGCACGTCATGGCAAAACTTGTAATAATAAGCATATTAATAGTCTAACCATTCCTTTCTTGACTTATGCGGCCTTTTAAATAATCGCCGCATTTTATTTTTATTTTGGTTCATATTGTGATAGTATATAGGTTATCTTATGGAGTAAATACTCTTTTATAAACTTTATACACATTCTGCTATAGATGAAAATCTAAGGGGGCTTTTTACACAAATGAACATTCTGTCATGGTTTTTTAAACCCAAAAAAGAAAAAAATATTTTAAGCTATTATCCTGATGCAGTGCTTGTTGTATCTGCTTCGGGCGAACTTTTATATGCTAATGAAAATTTATTAAGAATATTAGATATACCAAGTGATGAGCTTTTCAACCTCGAGCTTTTGGATATATTTGACGGCGGGTTTAACCTTATAGAAAACCTTATAAAATCCGATGATTCCGCAATTGTTCGCTCAAAAATTCATGCAGATCAGGAACAATTTTTGGAAATCAGAGCCTCTGAATACGAGGATACTGAAGAAAAAATTATTATATCTATCAGAGATGTTACAACCAATAAAAAAATGCTCAATAAACTTTTGTTCGAGCATGAATATATTACTAAATTGAATAAAAACAGAAGCACTTTTTTGACTAAAGTATCAAATGAAATTACGTCGCCGCTGCATTCAATAAACGGCTTTTCCAATGCTATACTTGAAGGACTTGGCGGTGATGTAAACGAAAAGCAGCAGAAGTATCTTAAAATAATTAATAAAAATTCTGCACAGCTTCTGGAGCTTTTGAACAGCATTCTTGAATATTCAAAACTTGAGTCGGGGATTTATGATTACGAGTTTAAAAATTTTGATTTTGTCACATTAATGACTAATTTGTTTAACAAATACAAAGAACAGGCTGATTCTAAAAAAATTATTTTAAATTTTAATTTGAATAATTTAACTAAAAGAACACTTTATTCGGATGAAAATGTCTTGAAAAAAGTTTTAGAAACCTTGCTCGGCAATGCGATTGAAAGAACAGATTCAGGCTCTATTCAACTTGCTGTTTCTCATCCGGATAATACCTGTCTTGAGGCTGCCGGATTTAATATTACAAAGGCATTGCCAGCTCAAAGCTATATTATGATTCAAATTACCGATACAAGTCAGGGAATGACAGAAACGGAATTAAAAAATATATTTGATCCTTATGCAAATATTGACAGATATATTGCAAAGAAGAATGTATCCAAAAGCCTTGAAATGGGGATTATGTACCTTCTTGTCAGAATTTTAAAAGGTAAAATTAACGTTGAATCAGAGGAAAACAACGGCTGTACTTTTACCTTTATAATTCCTTCCGAAAAATTGAATTTATAATACACGGAGTCTTTTATGGCAAATGTAACTCTTAAAAACGTAATAAAAAAATATGATTCCAAAACAATTATCAATGATGTTTCTCTTGAAGTTCAAGATAAAGAATTTCTTGTACTTGTCGGCTCGTCAGGCTGCGGCAAGTCTACAATTTTAAGAATGATAGCAGGTTTGGAAGATATTACGTCAGGAGAAATATACATTGACGGAAAGTGCGTAAATAATGTACACCCCAAAGACCGTGATATAGCTTTTGTTTTTCAAAGTTATGCGCTGTATCCTCACATGACTGTATATGAAAACATTGCTTTTCCTTTAAAAATGCGCAATTTTAAGAAGGATGAAATTGATAAAAAAGTGCAGGAAGCTGCGCAGATACTTAATCTTGGCGAGTATCTCAACAGAAAGCCAAAACAGCTTTCAGGCGGGCAGCGTCAGAGGGTTGCTCTTGGCAGAGCCATAGTGCGAAATCCTAAAGTCTTTTTGATGGATGAGCCTTTGTCAAATCTTGATGCAAAATTAAGAGTACAAATGCGTTCTGAAATTAAAAAACTCCATGAAAAATTACAAACAACTTTTATCTATGTTACCCATGACCAGACTGAAGCTCTTACAATGGGGGATAGAATTGTTGTTCTTGATAAAGGTGTCATTCAACAGGCTGACAAACCCGAAGAAATTTATTACAATCCTGCTAATACCTTTGTAGGCGGATTTTTAGGCTCGCCTTCAATGAACTTTATAAAGGTTGCAGTCAATAACAATGTTATAAATTTTAATGATTATTCAATCACTCTTTCTGAGGCTCAAAAAGAAATTATTAAAGACAGAAAAGAAGTGATTGTCGGTATCAGACCGGAAAAAATGGATGTGATAAATTCTAATTTTGAATTTACTACAGAGGTTGATATTTCGGAGATGCTCGGCAGTGAAAAAATTGTTTACTTTAGTATAAACAATGCCAAATGCTGTGCAAAAGTAGATACACAAAAAGATTTTAATAAAAATATAACCTTGCATTTTAATACGGAAGACTTTTTATTCTTTGATGAGGGTACCGGAAAACGTATTTCATAGCCTGCAATTCAGATTAAAAAGACTGTTTCTTTTTATTCTTCTTAGAACCTGAAATAAATAAAAGGATTGTAAGTAGAAGAAGCAATGGTTGCTGAAGACAAAAGAAATAAGAATAAAAGCCACAGGTTTATTAATCCGTAAAGAAGTTTGTTTTCTTTGCTGACATTAAGAATATTTTTGAACACAGGTATTGAACAAACCAGTGCAGCAACAAACATAATAACTTCATAAGTGTCAATATAATACGGAATAGCATAAGTAACATCATGAACGTTAACCGACCCGAACATGTTTTTAATGTACTTAAAGGCATATCCTAAATCATCGGATCTGAATAATACCCACCCGAGAACAAATACTAAAACAGCATAAATATGCTTGGTAAAATTAATCCAAAATCCCTGCGCATCTTTGTGCAATCCTGTGATTTTTTCTAAAATAATGAAAAAGCCGTTCCAAATGCCCCAGATTATGAAAGTCCAGCTTGCTCCGTGCCATAAACCTGTTAATAAGAAAACAATCCCCAGATTAATACATGTTCTTTTAAGACCGTTCTTGTTGCCGCCAAGAGGAATGTATAAGTATTGTTTGAACCATGTTGATAAAGAAATATGCCACCTTCTCCAAAATTCTGTTATGGATTTGGAAATGTACGGATAATTAAAGTTCTCCATAAATTTGAATCCGAATATTGCACCAAGTCCTATAGCCATATCAGAATATCCAGAAAAATCAAAGAATAACTGGAATGAATAAGCCGCAGCCCCGAGCCATGCAACAACAGGCGTAAACGTATCGGGTGCCTGAACAAAAATTTTATCGGCAATAGCCCCCATAGTGTTAGCTATAAGCATTTTCTTTGAAAGACCAATAATAAATCTTTTTACCCCGTATTGAACCTTATCAAAGTTAACTTCTCTGGAATCAATTTGTTCTTCAATATCATGATATTTGACAATAGGACCTGCAATTAATTGAGGGAATAAACAAATGTATAAAGCCAGTTTGTAAAAATCTTTTTGGGCTTTGCACTCGCCCCTGTACACATCTATAAGATAAGACATAGCCTGAAAAGTATAGAAAGAAATCCCGAGCGGCAGAATAACTTCAACAAGCTTAATGTCTAAAGAGAAAATGTGATTGATGTTATCTAAAACAAAGTTAAAGTATTTGAAATAAGCAAGGAATCCTAAATTAACAATAACAGTTAAAATCAAAGCAAGCTTTTTGTGTCTGTCGTATTTTTCAACGGCAATAGCTCCGAGATAGTTGACAATGATGGTTAAAAACATAATTGCTAAATATCTCGGCTCGCCCCAGGCGTAGAAAAGGATACTTGCAGCGAGTAAAATGCCGTTGTGCAGTTCCTTTTTAGAGCAAAGATAAATCAAGCACACAACCGGCAAAAACATATATACAAATGTCATCGATGAAAACAGCATTTAGTCTAGTCCTCTTTCAAGCATTTTTAAATCATTTATATGAGCAAAATTAATACATATAATTAAAATATCGGGTTTAAGTTTTTCAATATCCTTTTTGTAAAGACGTATTGATAATTCATTTATTGCATTAATATTATATCTTCTCTGAACCATATCATTGAAAGTGTAGATAAAATATGGTGTTATTGCTGCGGTAAAAGAATTTCCGAGAATAAAAGCTTTGTGTTTTCCATTTTCGTTATGGGAATCTAGCCATGTATTTGTTTGATTAAAAATTTTTATATATGGATCATTATATATTGTTTTAAAATATATACCATCAGGTGCTTCTTTAACTTTTACCTCATTGCTGTTTTTTATTTTAAAATATTTGTATTTAGTATCCGCTATATTATTGTCATTAATAAACATAAGTTCTACACTGCGACCAGAAGAAGAATAATAATATTCATGTTCAGCAAATTTTAATTCTTTTCGGTATTCATAATCAAAAAAGTTTTTGTCTAATATATTTATGTCTTTAAAATCTTTTTTAATACGATTCATCAATATTTGATAGCCCAAAAATGCTCCTGCTTCTGTCCAGTGGTTGTCTGTTTTGTAAAATAATAAGTCGTTATTTCTCTGGTTTCTGAATTCTTTAACCGGAAATATAAACGCTATATTTTCTTTTTTTAATTCTTTTTCAAAATATTCTTTAAATTGTGTTACAGAATTTTTTGCGTTTATATGTAGATACAGGTTATTTTCTTTATATATGTATTCTTTTGTCGGGGAAATAAAAATGTATAATTTTATATTATGTTTTTTACAATAATTGTTTATTGCGATAATACTTTTTATGATGGTATTAGCATTTTCTGTAAATTCTTTGTTGTCAATTGTTTTAAATGATTTTATAAAAAATACCCAGTTATTCTTTTTGTTTATAACGTAATCTTTGTATTCAAAATAGTTTAAAGCCAATCTGTATTTTAAATTCACATAATTTTCAATCAAACATAATCTGCTAGTGAACCTGTCGTTAAACCAGCTGTCCAAGTTATTACCAAACTCAAAGTTGATTTGTTTGTCGTTAATGAATGGTTTGTATTTAGCAAAACTTCTATTTTCTTTCTTATTATAGTTGGTCTGCGTATCAATATGGCTCATCGGGATAAAAAGCAGAATAAAAAATATCGTAAGGAAGATAATATCCATCCTCGAGGCATTGTTTAAAGTCTTAAAGTCAGCAAGATAAGAGGTAAGTTTTAAGGCAGTTAAAAAGCTTAAAACAGCAATAACAATCAAAACTTTAATATCAAATTTTACAGGTGGTTTTATGCTTACGGGCTTGTTATAAATCAGAGAAACAGCTTCTGCCTCAGGAAAAATAACTAATTTGTCACCATTTATTTTTAACTTTGCTCCTTCAGCAGAAAAAGCCTTTAAATCCTCCAGTTTATACTTACCGTGTCTAAGCTGTAAATCTCTCAGGACAATGGTTTTGAGCTGCGGGGGGGGGGTAGAAATGCCACTGATAGTAAGTTTTACCCGTTTTGCTTCATGCACCCTGTTGATGAAAAGTTCAACAGAATCTTCCTCATCAAGGTTAGCTTCAATAACACCGTATTTGACTCTTTTAAAGTCATTGTTGTCTTCTTTGTTTAAAAAGAATTCAAATTTCGTATCCCCTGCGCCTTTAACATTAAAGGATATTTCCAAAGGGTTAACACAGAACCAGAATTTGTTTGTTAAAGCAATGCAAACAATAGTAATAATTATACTTAAAATGGTTCTCTTTTTCACAGCAAAATCCCCAACCGTAATTTACAAAAAAATCGTAAATAAAACAAAAATAATTGTAAAGGTTTTAGGTTGAATTTTTATAGTAAGGAGATTCGCTATAATATATTGGTTCATTTTGGTTGCGAGCATTTAGGTATTTATGCAGGTATTAGAGGGTAATGATAATATTTATTATGTAAGAAAGCATTTAATTTCTTGTTGTAACAATCAACATTACGGCTTACTGTGTAAGCTGTCTGGGCTTGCCTTATTTTGCCGTTGAGCTATTGTGAAACGTGCAAAAGAATATAAATCCGTATTGTTGACCGGCAGGAATAACTTGAAAAACAAAAGATTGAACACAAGTGCCCAACCTTTTGTTTATTTATTGAGTTTTTATATTTATTAAACAGCTGCTCTCAAGTACTCATCAATAGCTTTTGCTGCACGTTTGCCGGCACCCATCGCATTGATAGCGTTAGATTCTCCTGTAGGTGCAACATCGCCGCCTGCATAAACACCGGGGATAGATGTTTCGCCGGTTTCAGCATTTACAATGATATACCCTTTGTTGTTTGTTTCGAGTTCCAGACCTTCTTTTTGCGCTGATTTTTGAATAATCGGATTTGGACCTGTACCGAGCGCAACAATAACGGCATCGAGTTCAATTGTAACAGATTCGCCTGTAGGAACAGGTCTTCTTCTGCCGGAAGCATCAGGTTCGCCGAGTTCCATTATATCAAACTTCATTGCTTTTACGTATCCGTCTTCACCGATAATTTCAGCCGGTGCATGTAAGAATTTGAACACAACACCTTCTTCTTTGGCGTGTCTTATTTCTTCAAGACGTGCCGGCAATTCTGCTTCTGTCCTTCTGTATGCAATATAAACTTCTTTATATCCGACTCTTACTGCAGTTCTTGCGGCATCCATTGCAACATTGCCGCCGCCTATTACAGCAACTTTTTCGCCTACTTTAAGCGGTGTCGGGGTAGCTGCTTCGTTAGCATGCATCAGGTTAACACGTGTTAAAAATTCGTTTGCGCTGTAAACACCGTTAAGGTTTTCACCCTGTATATGCATCATCTTAGGCAACCCTGCACCTGAACACAAAAATATTGCATCATAGCCTTCTTCTTTAAGCTGGTTTATTGTTATAGACTTACCGACGATTACATTCTTTTCAAACTTAACGCCGATATTTTTTAACCCTTCAAGCTCTCTGTCAAGAACGGTTCTCGGAAGTCGGAACGGGGGAATTCCGTATCTTAATACACCGCCGAATTCGTGCAGTGCTTCAAATACAGTCACATCATAGCCTGCTTTCCTTAAATCTGCAGCAGCAGTGATTCCTGCGCAGCCTGAACCTACAATTGCAACTTTTTTTCCGTTATCTTTGATTTCACCGACTTTTGCATTTGTTTTGTCGCCGACATATCTTTCCAAAGCACCGATTGCAACAGGTTTGCCTTTGATGCCGAGAATACAGTTGCCTTCACACTGGCGTTCTTGCGGGCAAACACGACCGCAAACCGACGGCAGCATACTTGTTTCTCTGATTACATCGCCTGCTTTTTCTATATCACCTTCTTTAACGGCTGCGATAAAGTCAGGTATATGAATATTTACAGGGCAGCCCTGTACGCACTTAGCGTTTTTACAATGCAAGCATCTCGAAGCTTCGAGAGCAGCCTGTTCATCTGTAAAATTGCTTTCAACCGCATCAAAATTAGTCCTTCTTATCTGCGGGTCCTGTTCTACAGGGTGTTGTCTTTCGACTTTTTCCATATTAAAATTCTCCGTTCATTCTCCCTTACTGTTAAAATTATAATATAAAATATCTTATTTGTTGAGAAAATATTCATATATGTAAATTTGTTACGGTGCATTGTATATAAGAAAAGAGTCCTGAAAATAATTCGGGACTCTTTTTCGATTAATCTTGTTCAGATTAAAATTAATATCTGTAATGAGCAAATGCTTTGTTAGCTTCTGCCATTTTGTGCGTATCTTCACATTTTTTGCAAGCTGCACCCTGTCCGTTAGAAGCATCGATTAATTCGGCAGTTAATTTTTCTTTCATTGATTTGCCGTGTCTTTTCTTTGCTGCATCAATCATCCAGATAGCAGCAAGACCTTTGCCTCTGTCAGGTTTTACTTCTACAGGTACCTGATAAGTAGAACCGCCGATTCTTCTTGCTTTAACTTCAAGCTTAGGTGTTGTGTTATCAAAAGCTTTATTAAAAATTTCAATCGGATCTTCTTTAGTTCTTTCTTTTACAGCTTCCATAGTTTCGTAGAAGATTTTTTCTGCAATTGATTTTTTGCCTCGTCTCATCAATCTGTTGATGAATTTGGCAATATCGACACTGTTGTATATTGCATCAGGTGCCGGAATGCGTTTTGGTGGTTTATTTCTTCTTGACATCTTTATAATTCCTTTTCTTTTTAATTACGTTTTTAATAAAATTTCTCCGGTAAAACTCCTGTTCTTGCTCACAAAGTGGGTATTAAATTTTACCGGTGAAGCAACTATTTTTTAGCTGCTTTTGCTTTTTTAGCACCGTATTTAGATCTGCTTTGTGCTCTGTTAGCAACACCTGCAGTATCCAGAGTGCCTCTTACGATGTGATATCTAACACCCGGAAGGTCTTTAACCCTGCCGCCTCTGATAAGAACAACGCTGTGCTCTTGAAGGTTGTGTCCGATACCAGGAATATAAGATGTAACTTCAAAACCGTTAGTCAATCTAACCCTTGCAACTTTTCTCAAAGCTGAGTTAGGTTTTTTCGGTGTAGTTGTATAAACTCTTGTGCAAACGCC
>CALUSA010000032.1 GCA_944323275.1 Candidatus Gastranaerophilales bacterium | reverse complement strand
CCACAGCGGCAGAGCCGCACACGGCTAACATAGTTAGCCGTAAAGTAATGTAGGTTGACTTTCAGCCCAATACAAAAGATAAAAAAGAATTAGTAATTACAAAAAGGATATATAGAAATGAAAAAGATTTCCCCTAAAAACAATAAAAACAATTGGTCAGATTCTGAACACACCCAATCCTTGCAAAAGCAATGTGAATGGCAATACCGGGCGAGAAGAAAATTCAAGAGGCGGGTGGAAACAATAACATCAATCTTTCTTTTTGGTTATGTTAGTAAAGACTGAGGCTGCAGAATTGACATACGATTTAAACAATTTTAATCAGACACGTTTTACGACAAACGGTTTATTGCTACAAACCTGAGTTTGATAGTATAATTGGTTAGCAGAAGGCTGCGGGGAGTTAAAATTATGCCTGAAGAAAACCAGCAAAATAAGACAGATGTAATTGTAGTAGGTGCAGGTCCTGCCGGTGTGAGTGCAGCAGTTACTGTTGCAAGAGGCGGCAAAAAAGTTGTGCTTGTTGAAAGAGGAAATTTTGCAGGCTCAAAAAATATGTACGGCGGTGTAATCTATTCACATGCTGCAGCGGAAATTTTTTCAAATTATAAAGAAGCTTCTATTGAAAGATTTGTTTCAAATCACAGCTATGTGCTTTTATCAGAAACCGACTCTACAACAATATCCTACAAAAGCCCGTCACATAATGAAAATGCATTTGTTATTACACGTGCAAACTGGGACAGATGGTGCGTTGAGCAGGCAGTAAAAGAGGGGGTGTATTATGCACCTAATACGCTTGTCAGAGAACTTATAATAAAAGACGGTAAGGTTATCGGAATCAGAACGGATATAGAAGAATACTATGCGGATATTGTTATAATAGCAGACGGTGTAAATTCTTTGCTGGCAAGACAAATAGGGCTTAGGAAAGATTTAAGACCAAAAGACGTATTCTTAGGTGTAAAAGAGGTTATTAAACTTTCTCCGGAAGTTATAGAGCAGCGTTTCGGTTTAGGTAACGGCGGCGGATGTGCAATGGAGCTTGTTGGCGGACCTTTAAAAAATCTTTTTGCTATGGGTATTATTTATACAAACAAAGACTCTGTTGCTGTTGGTTTAGGCGTTGCGCTTGAAGATTTAAAAAATCGTAAAATTAAGCCTTACGAACTTTTAGAGGCAATGAAAAAGCATTCGTTTGTGGCTGATATTATTGAAGGCGGCGAATTGGCGGAATATTCCGCCCATCTCATTCCTGAAGGCGGATACAACAGACTGCCTCAATTATACACAGATGGTGCAATTGTTTGCGGTGACGCCGCCATGCTTGTAAACAATGTCCACTTTGAAGGTACTAATTTTGCTATGATAAGCGGAAAATTTGCCGGTGAAACAGCTCTTGAAGCTTTTGAAAAATCAGATTTTACCAAAAATCAGCTTTGTTTGTACAGAAAAAAGCTTGAAAACAGTTTTATTTTAAAAGATTTGAGAACCTACAAAGATGTTGTAAAAACCATTACAAACAGAGCAAATTCAATAGGATATTACACCCAAAAAGTTAATGAATTTTTTGAAATCTTTACAACGGCAGACGGAATAGAAAAAAAAGGCAAATTTAAAAAATTTGCAAAACATTTTTTTATGAAACGGAGTCTGGCTGAGCTTTTTAAAGACGGGTTTGCAGGTATAAAAGTAATGTTTGATATATTAAAATAATAGTATCGGAAAATAAAATTATGAACGACAAAATTCCTGAAAAAATTGAAGACAAACTTTTTAGTATAAAATATAAAACTGACGCTCACTGTCATTTGCGACCTGACCAATCAAAATGCTTGCAATGTCTTGAAAAAACCTGTACAATAATATGTCCGGCGAATGTTTACTGCTATAATGAAACAGAAAAAAAACTCGTTGTAAGTTACGAAAAATGTTTGGAATGCGGTGCCTGCAGAATTGCCTGCAAACATATTCAATGGGAATACCCCAAAAGCGGCAAGGGGGTTCAATTTAAAAAAGGTTAGTAAAAACAAAAGGAGAGAGGTATGAAAGAAGAATACAGCCACAATTATCGCAGATGGTACGATAAAGACCCGATTTTGTCTAAATCAATGAGTACACTTGAAAAGTCCGATGACGAAACTCAGATTAAAGTTGCGCTCAATGTTATTAAAATTATTATTGAACACAACATAGCAGAGCACACTTATACTGGTGTAGAAGATATGATGACGGCCGTTGAAGACGGACTGGTGGAAAAAGGTAAAAGCAGATGGTATGATCTTGATACTACGGTAAGAACAGCTATCAATATGCTTGAAAACAGTCCGCTGCCTGTTCAAAAAGCAGTCGCCAAAGAAATGGCTAAAATGGTTGTGGACAAAATAAAAGAAGACAAAGACGAACAAGATGATGATGAAACCGAAGATAACGAATAATTTGTTTGTTCGTTGGTTTTAAAGATACAAAAAATGGAAAAAATCTGGAAAACAAAAGAACTTATCGACCCGCCACAAGACCTGACAGAAGCTGCAGGGAATAAACTCCTTGCACAATTGCTTGTGCAAAGAGGCATGGATAGTGTAAAAAAAATACGGGATTTTTTAAATCCTTCGCAAATGAAAATTACCTCTCCTTTTGTTTTTACTGATATGCAAAAGACCGTTGACCGAATTTTTGACGCTATTGATAAACAGGAAAAAATTATAGTCTACGGCGATTTTGACGCTGACGGGGTAACGTCTTCTTCTCTCCTTTACAAAACTCTGTCACATTTAAATGCAAATGTAGAATTTTATATTCCTAATCGTGAAAATGAAAATCACGGCTTGAACTCAAAAGCTCTTGTAAAGCTTATTGCAAAACACAAGGCAAAACTTATTATAACCGTAGATTGCGGCATAAGCGATGTTGAGCAGGTTAATTTTGCAAACGGTTTTAAGGTTGACGTAATTATTACTGACCACCACGAGGCTCCAGAGGTTTTGCCCGAAGCGTTTGCAATCATAAACCCCAAGGCTTTTAACTCTCTCAAAAAAGATTTGTCCGTCGAAGAAATCGAAGCATTAAATCAGCTTGCTGGTGTCGGAGTTGCTTTCAAACTGGCATGTGCATTGCTTGAAAAAAAAGAAGATTATGACTTTGCAAATGAGCTATTGCCCTTTGTGGCAGTGGGAACGATTGCCGATGTTGTGCCCGTGCTTTATGAAAACCGCTCTTTTGTTGAAGCAGGATTAAAACTCATTGAACAGGGTAAACACTACGGGTTGTCAAAGCTTTTGAGTGTTGGCGGATATGATATAAAAAACGGTTTAACCTCAGAGAATATCGCCTTTGGAGTTGCCCCGAGAATTAATGCAGCTGGGCGTCTTGATACTGTTGACAATGCAGTTAAGCTTTTAATCTCTGACAATAAGTCGGAAATAGATTTTTGTGCACAGGAGCTCGATAACTTGAATCGCATACGTCAGGACTTATGCGATAACATATATGAAGAAGCAGTTGAAATGCTGCAAAATGAACCGCCTCAGGAGAGCATAATCCTTTATAAAGAAGGCTGGCATATAGGCATAATCGGTATTGTTGCATCAAAACTTGTTGAAAAGTTCTATAAACCTGTATTTTTGATGACAAAAGATGAAAATACCGGTTTTATGAGATGTTCTTCAAGGAGTATTCCCGAGGTGCACATAAGAGATGCAATTGCTCAGAACGAAAATCTTCTGGAATATTTCGGGGGGCACGCTCAGGCGGCAGGGCTTGTTTTTGACCCTAAAAAATCATCCTTTGAGTCGGTTAAACATGCTCTTAACGAGGCAATAAAAATTCAGCTTGACGGAAAAAAACTGGTGCCCTCTATTGAGGCTGATTTGGAACTTGATTCAGATTTTATTAATATAGATTTGATTAGTGCGCTTTCAAAGCTCGAACCTTTTGGCGAAGGCAACAAAGCACCATTGTTTATCACAAAAAATCTTATCCTGAACAATGTTCGTACAATGGGGCAAAAAAATAACCACCTCAAAATCTTTTGTGAAAATGCTCAAAATAAACCCTTTGAATGTGTTTACTGGAATCATAGCGAATTAAATATTCCTCAGGGAAAAACTTTCGATGTTGTGTTTTACCCAAAATTGAATGTTTTTAACGGGATTACCACAATTCAGCTTGATGTACAGGATATAAAATCAGAGTTTGAAATTAAACATCAGGAAAAAACTGAGTTTAAATTATACGACCATCGCAAAAAAACAGATATTTTCCGTCAAATTTGCGACTACCTTAACACCACAAAAGTTCCTACGGAAGTGTTCAGTCAGAGCAAAGCAGTGAGTGATAATTTAAAACATTATAATGAAATTGCTGCATTGATAAGGGGAAGAAAAAATTTGTCGCATTGTTCACAGGTTATGTTTTTTGATTATCCGGCAAGTGAATCAATTTTGCGTGAAGTTATTAAAAAAACCGGAGCCAAAGTTTTGCATTTTATGAATTATAACAACAAAAATATAGAACCTCAGGAGCTTATAAAAAATATCTCCGGTATGTTGAAGTATGTATCAACTTCTAAAAGCGGAGAAGTTGTTTTGTCTGATATTGCGGATTTTCTCGGAATTTCCGATGAGGTGTGCGAGCTTTGTTTTGATATGCTTGAATCTCTAGGGATGTTTGAAGTTATTGAAAAAAATGTAAACACATATAAAATAACATTTTTGCATCCTGTTGAGTATTCAAAGGTGCAGGAAAGCGAAATGTTTGAAGAATTGCAAAACGAACTTCAAAAAATTTATGATTATCGTCAAAAGCTTTTGACAATGCCGTTGGAAGAACTTGTAATTGCATAAAATGAATATATTGTAAATAAATTATAACGCCTCATTGCTTTTGTATATTGTATTTTAATACTATCGTGATACAATTTAAGAAGACGAAATTATACTTTAAATCGAGATAGTTATGGGCAGGATTGTTATAGACAGAGAAGTGTGCAAGGGTTGCTATTTATGTATAAAAGCATGTCCTAAAGGCTTGTTGCAAAAGAGTAAAGAGCCAAATCAACACGGTGATTTTCCTGTAGAATTTAAGGATGACAAAAATGAATGTGTCGGGTGTGCCATGTGTGCAATGAATTGTCCTGATGTAGCAATAAGAGAGGTTTACAGATAGTGGCAAAAGTATTGGTAAAAGGAAATGAGGCTATTGCACAGGCTGCTATCAACGCCGGCTGCCAGTGTTATTTCGGTTATCCGATTACTCCGCAAAGTGAAATAGGCGAGTATATGGGAAAACACTTACCGCCTATGGGACGGGTTTTTATTACTGCAGAAAGTGAACTTGCTTCAATTAATATGCTTATAGGTGCGGGAACTACGGGTACAAAAGCAATGACTTCATCTTCTTCATGCGGTATTGCGTTGATGCAGGAGGCTATGTCTGCCATGTGTTGTGCCGAGGTTCCGGGGGTAATAATCAGTGTAATGAGAGGCGGTCCGGGGCTGGGTAATATTGCTCCTGCTCAGGGTGATTATTTTCAGGCACTTAAAGGCGGCGGTAACGGAGATTATAAAATTATTGTTCTTTCACCGTCAACTGTCCAAGAGGCAATTGACCTTACTTACAGAGCATTTCACCTCGCTTTAAAATACAGAAATCCAGTGATGCTTTTAGCGGACGGTGTTCTCGGGCAAATGATGGAGCCTGCTGAGTTCGGGGAATATCCGTATAAAGACCCTGATGTTACTCAATGGGCACTTGACGGTGCCAATAATCGTCCACCAAGGAATATAGTTTCTCTCCACATGCCTGAAGGTGAAATGGAGATGTTAACTAACAGAATTTTTGAAAAATATGAACAAATTGCTAAAAACGAAACTACTTATGAGGATTATTTTCTTTCCGATGCAAAACTTGCAATTACTGCGTTTGGGTCGGTTGCAAGAGTAGCCAAGGCTGCCGTAAAAAGAGCCAGAGATAACGGAATGAAGGTCGGACTTTTCAGACCCGTTACTTTGTTCCCCTTCCCTGATAAAGACTTGCATGAAACAGCTAAGAAAGTTGATATGATTCTTGATTTGGAATTAAATAAAGGGCAGATGCTTTTAGATGTGCGTTCTGCCGTATTCGGTGCCTGCCCTGTGGAATTTTACGGTCGACCTGCAGGCGGTTTGCTTACACCTGATATGATTTATAAAAAAATTACGGAATTGTATGCAAAATTGGACAAAGCTGACAAGACTGAGGCAGGGGTTAGATAGATATGGAAACATTGGTATATAAAAGACCCGAATCACTTTTAAAAGACGGACATTTTACTTTTTGTCCGGGCTGCGGTCATGGTGTTGTATTAAGAATAATAGCAGAGCTTATTGATGAATTTAATCTTCAAAAAGATACTATAGCTATATCCTCTGTAGGGTGTTCAATATTTCTTGAAAAATTTTTTAACCTTGATGTAGCCGGTGCTTCTCACGGGCGTTCACCTTGTGTTGCAACCGGAATTAAAAGATGCAAGCCCGACAAATTTGTATTCACTTATCAGGGTGACGGTGATGCAGCTACAATAGGTTTTAATGAAACTATACATACTGCTTGCCGTGGCGAGCATATTACCACTATAATGATAAACAATACCAATTTTGGTATGACAGGCGGTCAGGCAAGTGCCACTACTCTTGTCGGGCAGATTACAACAACAACACCTGCCGGCAGAAAAGCAGAATTGACTGGCTATCCGTTGCATGCAGCGGAAATAGTTGCAAAATGTGACGGAACAGCTTTTGCGGCAAGAGTTGCAATAACTTCGACACAGAATATTATGCAGGCTAAAAAAGCAATTAAAAAAGCTTTTGAAGCACAGATAAGAGGGCTGGGTTACGGTTTTGTTGAAGTATTGGCTGCATGTCCGACAAACTGGCACATGACACCGGTTGAGTCTGTTGAACATATTGATAGAGTAATAGAAACAGTACACCCGCTCGGGGTATTTAAAGATGTTACCGCACAGGAGAATAAATAATGAACGGTGATATGAGTGTAATTATATCAGGATTTGGCGGACAGGGCGCACTTTTTGCAGGTATTTTGCTGTGTCACGCTGCAGTTGTTGAAGGTAAACATACAACGTGGTTTCCTTCTTACGGTGCAGAAATGAGGGGCGGTGCTGTTAACTGTTCTGTTAATATTTCAGACGGTGATGTTCCTTCTCCTATTATTGATGAGGCTGATGCTGTTATTGCGTTGAATGATGCTTCTCAGGAAAAATTTGAACATAAAGTAAAATCAGGAGGATTTATGATAATAAATTCTTCTCTGTCGCATTTAAAAACTAAGAGAACTGATATCAATTATATTAAAATACCGCTTAATGAACTTGCGCAAAAGCTTACACAGCCTGCATTTGTTAATGTTATTGCACTAGGAGCTTTTCTTGAGAAAACAAAAATTTTAAAAATTGAATCGGTAAAAGAAGTTATGAAAGAAATGGCAAAAACAGTTTCTGCTAAAAAAGCGGCTCTGCTGCCAAATAATCTGGAATCTATTGATTTTGGAGCGAGTATTATTAGACAGCAAATGGTAACTGCCTGAAAATTATGCAAGATACAATTGATTATATAAAAAAGCAAATAAAAGATTTTACACCTGAAATAGGAATTATACTCGGCTCGGGGCTGGGTGATTTTGCGGATAATATGACCGGTGTCAGAGTTAAATATCAAGACATTCCGGGGTTTGAAAAATCAACGGTAGCAGGTCATAAAGGTCAGCTTGTTTTTGGTGAAGTTGAGGGAAAACGTGCTGTTGTGATGCAGGGCAGGTATCACTATTATGAAGGTTATCATATCAGCCGTATAGTTTATCCTGTTAAAGTAATGAAAAAGCTGGGTGTTAAAACGCTTATAATAACGAATGCAGCAGGCAGTGTGAATAAAAAATACAAAGCAGGCGATCTTATGGTTATTACCGATCATATAAATCTTATGGGGGTTAATCCTTTGATTGGTGAAAATGATGCTTCTTTAGGTGATAGGTTTCCGGATATGAGTGAGATTTATAAAGAATCTCTGATTAATACCGCATTGCAGCTGGCAAAAGAACACAATATTATTTTACGTCAGGGAGTATATGCGGCAATGAGCGGTCCCAGCTATGAAACGCCTGCCGAAATTAATATGTTAAGAATAATGGGTGCAGATGCCGTCGGGATGTCAACCGTTCCGGAAGCTCTTGTGGCTAATTATTGCGGTATGGAAGTCCTCGGAATAAGTTGTATAACCAATTCTGCTGCAGGTGTTCATCCGTCAAGACTTTCTCATGCAGAAGTTGTTGCAACTGCCGCAAAAGCCAAAGATTCTTTTAAAAATCTTCTTGTTTCCGTAATCCGCAGGATATAATCAATGGAACGAACCAGCAAAACTGCAATAGGTCTTATGTCAGGCACATCAATGGACGGTGTTGATGCAGCTGCAGTGCGTATTTATGATGATTATAATTTTGAATTTATTTCAGGACATTCTTTAAAATACCCCGATGATGTCAGGACAAAACTATTGGAAATAGCTAATAACAATGCCGTAACAAGTGATATATGCTTTATGGACTTTGTCACAGGTAAACTTTTTGCACAGTGTGCAAACGAACTTATCGAAAAAGCAGGATTAAATCCAAAAGATGTCGATTACATTGCTTCGCACGGTCAGACAGTTTTTCATATTCCCGAGGATAAATCAATCGGGAATATTACAGCTAAAAGCACACTTCAGATAGGTAATATATCCGTAATAGCCGAACTTACCGGTATAACAACAGTAGGTGATTTCCGTTCAAGAGATATGGCTTGCGGCGGACAGGGGGCTCCTCTAGTTCCTTTTGCAGATGAACTTATATTTAAAAAAGATAAAAACAGAGCTATACAGAATATTGGTGGTATCGGTAATGTAACTGTTTTATCAAAGGATTGCGATACGTTTGCGTTTGATACAGGACCGGGTAATATGCTTATTGACGGTGTTATGCATGAATTATTTAATTTGCCTTATGATAAAGACGGACAAATTGCAGCAAAAGGACAAATTGATAATGAATTTTTAAATAGATTACTGACTGAAGATTATTACAAAAAATTTCCGCCTAAATCAACAGGGCGAGAGCTTTTTAACGATATATACCTTCAAAATATTCTGCAAAATTCGCCTGAAAATAAATATGATACTGTTGCGTCTGTGACAGCACTCAGCGCAAAAACAATAGCAGATGCATATAAAAATTTTGTGCTGCCTAAAACCTCGCTTGATGAGATTGTTTTAGGTGGCGGCGGGGCGTATAACCGGACACTTAAAAATTTAATACGGGATTATACACAATTACCGGTTAAAACACATGCTGATTTTAATATTGATGACAAATACAAAGAGGCAATAGCATTTGCGCTTTTGGGATTTTGTACACTCAATCATACACCAAATAACCTACCTGCCTGTACAGGTGCTAAAAAAAAGGTTATTATGGGAGTAGTTGCATACAGTTAACGGGGAATATCATGTCTAAAGAAACAGCCACTGAACATATCAATCGTAATACAGTAAATATTGATATGGTGGGTACGTATGATATGTTGACAATGATTAATAATGAGGATATGACAGTCGCAGCAGCCGTCCAAAAGTGTATTCCCGATATTGCAAAAGCTGTTGATATGATTGTAGCAAATTTTCTTGACGGCGGTCGTTTGATATATGTCGGAGCAGGGACAAGCGGCAGGTTAGGAGTCCTTGATGCTTCAGAATGTCCGCCTACCTTCAGTGTGTCTAAAGATATGGTTAAAGGCATTATTGCCGGCGGTGACAGAGCCTTAAAAGAAGCTATAGAAGGTGCAGAAGACTCTGAAGAACTTGCTGCGGCAGATTTTAAAGACAATGATATTTGCTCAACAGATACAATAGTGGGTATATCTGCGTCCGGAAATCCTAAATATGTTATAAAGTTTTTAGAAATAGCAAAAATAAAAAAATGTAAAACTGTTGCTATAACATCAAACCCTGAGGCTGCAATGAAAAAATATGCAGACTGTTTTATTTGTGTGGATACCGGTGCAGAGGCTATATCAGGTTCTACAAGAATGAAAGCCGGTACTGCACAAAAAATGATATTAAATATGCTCTCAACTGCATCTATGGTTAAAATCGGTAAAACGTATCACAACCTTATGATAGACGTAAAACCGACAAATGCTAAATTACAAAGACGTGCCGTAACTATAGTTTCGGAAATTTGCGGCTGCAAGCCGTCAACGGCAAGGAATGTTCTGGAATCAAACGGTTACAGTACAAAACATGCGGTTTTATTTATTCTTTACGGTTTAAGTTATGAAGAAGCCGACAAGTTGTTAAAAGAAAATAACGGCATATTAAGAAAAATTTTTGAATAATATATTTGCTGCCTCGGATTTTAAATTGATTTAAACAGTGTAAACTTAATTATTCCTGTTTTAAAAATTCAGGAATCTGGCAGGCTTCGATAGTACCTGTAACTATCTCCCAATCAGGCATGGCTTCCTGCAGTTCATCACGCATGTGAGAAAGGAGTCCGGGGATTATGATTTTCCTGGTATTAACTTTTTCTAAAAGCCCGAAATTTTTGACAGAACGAGCAACTAGTTCGGCTGTAAATTTGTCAGCCGACCAGGCAGTTAGCACACTCATACCGTCTGAGGGCGTAACCACAAGATAAGACCCGAAGGGTAATGATTCAAGCTCTCCGGCAACGGCAAAGTAAGTCAGCGCAAAGTTTGTTGTTAAAAGTATGGGGGCGTTTTTATCGGGTTCATTAAATTCATATACTTTTGCTTCAACCTGCAGCGGTTTTTGAGGGTTTGTGTATATATTTTGCCTCAGTGTAAAAATTGAGGATAAAAGAGCCGCATCAAAAAACGGCAGTACAATTATGTTTGCATACCGGCACAGTAAGACCGAGGCAGCTGCTGTTATTCCATAAACATTTATATTCTCCGGTATTTTCACCATAACCGGATAAGTCAAAGGCTCATGGCGTTTGATTATTGCCGCACGTCTAATCAGGGTAAGCTCTTGAACAATCTTTTTTAGCGGTTGATGATATTCAAGCTCGAGCACAATATCTTTTTTACCTTCAGCAATAGCTTTGGCTGCAGCTTCTTCAATTGCGTCAATATTTTTGCCTTTTATTATTACATAGGAGGTATCGTTTGCATCGTGTGATATTACGGCTATATTTTTAGATTTGATTTTTTCGGCAGCTTCGCCAATATTATTACCGGTAAGATAAATTGCATCAACTTTAAATTTTTCGCCTATACGCTCAATTTCATAGTTTGAAATTTGTTCCAGTTTTTCGTCAAAATTTTTATCGGAGGAGTCAAGGCTAATTGCAATGACAGTAGGATTAACAAAGGTTTTATCATGGCGGTACATTACGTTTTCACCGCCGGTGAGCAGAGTTTCGGAAAGTTTTATTTCGTGCTGCTGGATTTTTGATGCTTCGTTGAATTTTTCTTTAAGTTCCTGTGGAATATAAGGACACTGTTGAATTTGAGCCTGTTTTTTCGCCAGCTTTAAAGCATAAGCCATACAGGTCGGGCAGCCGCATTGTTTGCAATTTGTACCTTCTGATTTTTTTGCCCCGGGAAGATATTTAAAAATTTGCATACCTGTCAAATTCATTAATTTTGTCCCCCGTTAAATATTGTTTTTAACGCTTTAACACTTTGCGGATTCCACAAAACAACAATATCCGCACCTGCACTAATCATTGCGGCAGCACCGGATATTTCCCACATGGCAGCCCGTTCTTCATAATTGCCCCATTGTGAGTTGAAAGTATCTGATTTTGCTTCTTTTGCACGGTATGATTCTTCGCCTATAAAAGCTATTATCGGCATATTAAGCATTGTATCTCCGTCAAAAGCAGCCTGTCTTATTTTTTCAATAATGCTGTATCCGTAATCAAGTCCATATCCAAGTCCGCCCATATCAGGGTCAATAAGTATTCTTTCAGGCGCAATGCCCTTATCTACAGACAAAATATTGAGTTCTTTTGCAAGATTGATATCAATAGGACTGCGTAAAACAATTATGTGGTTGTTTTTTGCAGCAACAGGAACAATTTGTTCGTAAGTGCTTTCTTGAGCAAAAGAAATGATACATTCTTTCGGGGCATTTTCTGCTAAAAACGGAAGCAGTTTTAAATCAACTGCATCATTATTTGCACCTCTTAGTATAAGCGGCTTTTGAACTTTTGACAAAGTTTTATTTAAAAAAAGTTTTATTGATTCAAGATTTTTATCAATATCATTTTCCTGAATATTAAATTTTACGGAAATTATATCAGCTTCACAAGCTTCTGCAGTTTGCAGCATTTGTTCCGGTGTTGTCGCATTCCATTGTTTTTTTAAAACTTCTGGATATGTATTGTCTACAAAATATGGAAACTCTATTGCAATAAGAGGTTGGGTTTTGTTATTGTTTTCTTCCATAAAAGAGCGTGCACTGCAGCCGCCGATTGTTAAATTATCTAGTTTTGTTTCTCTTATTTTTTCTTTAATTTTAAAAGACAAGTCTAATTTATCCATAAAATTTATATTAAAAAGTAAATGTTTGATTGTCAATTTATTTAATTTTTACTGGCAATTTATTTTTTTACGTGGTTTGTAGTGAATATGAAAATTCCGTTAATAAATTCTCAAAATTTACATAATAATCTTCCCGTAAAAATTCTGTGGAAAAATGCCGGTGTGTGTGACGAACGCAGAATTTTTGAGCCGTTTTCTTTACATAAAGGTGTGATAGGCGATGTTTTTGTCAATATATCTAAATACTGCAGAGGTGAAGAAAACCTGTTTATAGAAATAAAAAACAGGTTTGGCAAAGAGTTGGGGCATGAACTTTTTTCCATGGAGAAAGGCAAATCAAAAAATATATTCGGGTTTGATATACAAGTAGCAGATGAGTACAGACAAAAAAGCTTCCGGATAGGAGAACTATTACGACTTGCCAGTATAATGGAGATGGTTGAAAATAAAAGTCCTCATATAAAAATTTGTACAAAAAATACGGCGGTATATTTTCATGGGAAATATAAATTTGAACCGGATATAACAAGCTTTGATGAAAGAAATCAAGTATTAAAATCAATTATCGCCGATAAAAGTCCTGGGTTTAAAGATATAACAGACAAAGCCAAAAAATTGCTGCAAGAAGCTGTTGTTACTGCTGCCAATCCTGTAAATCAGAGAGATTTATGTGTAAGAACCAATGTACTTGTAAAAGAATACATTGAACGTGCGCTTTTAGAAAAAAATCCGGAAAAATCTCATCCTTTCAATTATGGATTTTATATGATTTTAAAGAAGGATACAGTAAAAAATTTTAATGAATATTTTAATCAAATGTTTAAACGTCAGGGAATAGATTATAGAATATAAAATATTTTTATTTTAGGATATACCCTTTTGCTTCAATATTGCCGTTTTTGTAATAAAGTATGTAATACTTCGGGTTTGTATCATCAATACTTGCTTCCATACTTGCCTGACGTTTTCGTTCGGTCTGGTCTAGCGGGCGTTTACGTGGACGATTTTTGTATTTTTTAGCAATTTTTTCCTGCTCTTTTATTCGTTCCCGTTCTTCTTCTTGAGAAGTCATTTTTTCTACAAGACTTGCGACAGGTATTGAGGCTTTAATTTCATTCGATTCAACAAAATACAAGGTTTTACGGTTAGGTGCAAGTATTATCTGATAATGCCCCGGCGGCAGTGTGTTGCCTTCATAATCTTCAAGAATATACGGCATATTTAGTATGGGATATCCGCTAGACGGATATCCGAATTTTATAAACCCTTTATCTTCATCTTGCAGACCTGATTTATAATTCGGATACGGCAAAATGTCGTCGGGATTATTTAATGCTAAATAATTGCAATCAATAAACATTTAGTTTTGTAGAAAAGAGTTGTTTATGCCTGATTTGTACCTTTTTGGAATATTAAATATACTGTTATCAGTAAAGAAGTAACAATTAACAAAGTGTTAACCCAATAAGTAACAGGCACAACAAAAAAGCTCATAAATGTAAGCAGTGCAATACCTGCAGCTATTAAATAACTGTTTCTTATTATGTTGTTATTATTAGCTGCAATATCCATTATTCTTTTTTTAGATACGATTAATTTTAATGCCATCCAGACTAATATTATAACCGTAAATAAAAGAAGTTCGTATTTAGGTGCATTATTAAATAAAATGGCAAAAGCACTGTAATTGTTAGTTAACAATGGTTCTCCGATATTTTTAATAAGTGTAGGACATAAAAAACACAACAAAACATGAGATATAACAACTACAATAGTATTGGTTATAAAAAAACCTAGCCTGCCGATTGTTCCGAAAGGTACGAAGGGGTTGTTGTTTTTTGCAAAATTTTCTTTCATTTTTTTTCATCCTCGAGCTTTATGTACTGTGTATCTTCCCATCTAAGGTCAATATATTTTATTTTTTTCTCCATTGTTTTTATTTTAGGCAAAATAGCCGTAATATTTCTTATTCTGGATAGAGCCATGTGGTTTAATTCACCGAGTCTTATATTTACTTCGGGAATTTTTATATAAATATCTTTTGGATTGCGCATATCAATGTATTCTACAGGCTGTCCGGAAAACTGTTCCATAGCCCTGACTATAGTTTCAATTTTTTTGATTTTTACTTCATCCCAATTTCGGTAATCATCGCCTTTAGTTCCGTAAGTTAAAACAAGAATTGTTTTTTCCACATTTTTTAACGGTAAATATTCCCTGCCTATAAGTTTACCGCCTTCTGCAAAAAATGCAATAGGCGCAACATCGGGCGCAGGTGAAATGCTCAAAATCGGGCGTCTTTCTACTATGAGTATAACCAATCTTGCCGGAAACCAGAGTCTTTTTATATATACTTTTTTTATTGGTGCAAGCTTCTCAATTTCTTTTTCTATTTTGGTTGTATCAAAAAGGTATATAGGACGCTGCGGTACCGGATACTGACGCAGCACCGACATTATTCTGTAGGTAGGTGTTATGTTATTACCGACAATCTTTAGCGTATTATTGCTCGCAGAGCTGAAAATATTTTTATTAAGATACCATTGAGGAAGTTTATAAACCTTATAAGCTGCAAAAATCAATACACACACAAGAGCAAATCGCAAAATATCACGCAGACGTTTAAGACCCATCTGGCTGCGCCGGACGTTTCTTTGCATCTGGTTAATTTTAACCCTGCGTTCTATATTTAGGTTTTCACCCGAATCGTATAGATTTTCGTTTTCGTTGTTCATATTACCTTATTTGTTTAAACCGGCACCGTTGAGTATGATTTGCACCAGTGTGTCATAATCTATACCCATTGCCTTTGATTGCGCCGGCAAGTCGCTTAAATCAGTCATCCCAGGGCTTGTATTTATTTCAAGCACGTAAGGAATATCTTTTGTGACAAGAAAATCAACCCTGCTAACCCCTCTGCAGGCACAAGCATTAAAGGAATCAATTGCTATTTTTTTGACTTTCTGTGTCATTTCCTCTGATAATTCAGCAGGCAGAATGAATTCGGTCATACCTGCAGTATATTTTGCCTCAAAATCGTACCATTCTGTTTTGGTTCTGAACTCCAGAATCTCAGTGGCAAATTTTTTATCGTCATCTTCTAAAACACCGACTGTTACGCTTTTCCCCTCGAGGTATTCTTCAACCATTACATCCTGACCGCATTGTAAAGATTTTTGGAAACATTCCTCCATCTCCTGCGGGGTGTTAACTTTATACATACCTATGCTTGAACCTTCCGACACAGGTTTCAGCATAAAAGGATATTTAAGGTCTTTGATTTTTTCTTTGTAATCCTCGTCTTTTCTTACAAGTACGGATTTTATCAGCGGAATCCCAGCTTCTTTGAGAATATTTTTGGTGTATTCTTTGTTCATACAAACAGAACTTGCCATAACACCGCATCCGGTATAAGGGATACCCATAACCTCGAGCATACCCTGTATGCATCCGTCTTCACCGAATTTTCCGTGCATTGCGTTATAAACAATTTCTATATTTTTTTCACGTAAAGTTTGTGCAATATTTTTATCAACTTCAATGAGTTCTGCGTTGTTGTATCCGAGATTTTGCAATGCTTTAAAAACATTTTTGCCGGAACGTCTGGACACTTCTGCTTCGCTTGATGAACCGCCCATGAGTACTGCTATTTTTGCATCTTTTTTTATTTTTGATTTAACATTGTATCCCATAAATCTTCTTCTTCCTTGCTTTTTATCCCTATAAATTTCACTTCGGGAACAAGTTTGATTGTATATTTTTCCTTTACCATATTATACATTTTATTCATAAGAAGTGAAACATCTTTTGAAGTAGCATTTTCAACATTTACAATAAAATTTGCATGTCCGAGCCAAACCTGTGCACCGCCTTCTTTTAGCCCTTTTACTCCAGCTTTTTCAAGCAATCTGCCGGCTGAATCATTCGGCGGATTTTTAAAGATGCTTCCTGCATTAGGTAAAACAAGGCTGGGCTGTCTGTCTTTTCTAAAATCAAGGTTTCTTTGCATAACAGCAGTGATTTCTTCTTTTGCAAGAGGACGTAATTCAAATTTAACATCTAGCAGTATGTAGTTTTTTTCCTGCAAAATAGAGTGTCTGTATCCAAATTTCATTTCGTCTTTATTAAGCTCTAGTATTTTTTTAGTTTCCATATCAAAAACACGGCAGGTTTTAAAAGTATCCGATACTGATTGGGAATGTGCTGAAGCATTCATCACAACAGCACCGCCTACAGAACCAGGGAAACCTATCATAAACTCAAAACCGCTGAGTGAATGTGATTCTGCCTCTTTAGACAGCATAGGCACTTTTACACCGCACTGTGCGGATATTATGTTATTTGCAACTTCAAATTTATTTAGCTTTGAAGTTAAGATAACATCCTGCTCAACACCTTTTGAAGAAACAAGCACGTTAGAACAGTTTCCTAGAACAAGCGGATTATGCAATGTTTGTAAAAGTTCGCACAACTGTTCAATTGTTTCAGGGAAAAACACACGCTGCGCAAGTCCACCTATTTTAAAGGTTGTGTGGTTTTTGAGTTCATAATTTTCAATATAATTACAAGTCATAGCTTAATACCTGAGTTTTTGTAAATTGTTTATTTTTTTATTGCCGCAATCTTGGTATCGCAATCAATACCTTGAGGCAGCATTTCTTTATGGAGTTTTAACAATTCTCCGCCGATTCTGGTGACATCGCCTGCACCGAGGGTTATAACCATATCTCCTGATTTTAGCAGCGGTAGAATTTTGCGTGCTGCATTTTCCATGCTTCCGCTGATGTAAGTAACATCTTTATTTTCAAAACATTGTGCAAATGTTTTTGAATCCACACCTTCTATCGGATTTTCAGAAGCTGAGTACACGTCAACAACAATTAGTTTGTCGACTGCATCAAAACTTTTAAGAAAATCGTTCCATAACCCTTTTAGTCTTGTATATCTGTGCGGCTGGAAAATTGCAACAAGCCTGTCTTTATCGCAGAGTTTTGCACTTTCTAAGGTTGTTTTTATTTCAGTAGGATGGTGCGCATAATCGTCAAAAATTCTTATTGCATCAAATTCTGCAACTTTTTGGAATCTTCTGCCCATACCTGAGAATGTTTCAAAGTGAGGTCTTATTTTTTCGAGGTCAACGCCCTCTTGATGTAATGCTGCAACAACAGCAAGTGTGTTATAAATATTGTGTTTGCCTGGAATAATCAATTTGACGGAAATAAGTTTTGTTGTTTTGTAATAAACGTCAAACTCTGAGCCTAATTCCGTAAACCTGATATTTTTAGCAGTATAATCAACCTCCCAGCTGTCTATGCCGAAGGTTAAAAAGTTTATATCTGGATTTGCTGAAATTAACTTTTTTATGCCGTTACAATCTTTATTGACAATGATTTTTCCGTCTTTGGCTCTGTTGTTAATGTGGACACGGAAGGTTTTTAGTAAATCGTCAAATCCGTTTTTATAAAAGTCTACGTGGTCAACTTCCAGATTATTGATAACACTTACGTTAGTATGATATTTAACGATTGTGCCGTCTGATTCGTCAAGTTCTGCAACAAAAAAGTTACCTTTGCCGAATTCTGCATTTGTATCCAGTTCCGGAATTATGCCGCCAACACAATAGGAAGGTTCATACCCTGCCATTTTTAAAACATAAGAACATAAACCGCTTGTTGTGGTTTTTCCGTGGGTACCTGAAAAACCGATAAACTGTTTAATATCGTGACCGAGTCCTTCCGATATCATTTTTAAAACGTCGGAACGGTGTAAAACTTTAAGCCCCAGTTCTTTTGCTTTTATTATTTCAGGGTTGTCATTTTTTATTGCTGTTGAGGCGACAACAATCATATCTGACTCAATATGGTTTGCATCGTGACCTATATAAACCTTTGCCCCTAAGGCTTCTACTTTTTTTGTATATTTGCTTTCTTTTATATCAGAACCTGATACGCTGCAGCCCATTTCCAGAAGATATTTGGCAAGCCCGCTCATTCCGATTCCGCCTATTGCTATAAAAAAGAATTTTTTATGAAAATTATTGTCCATCAATCTATCCTTAATTGTCTTTACTATTTATTTTAGTACAAAAATTATATTAAGAGATAGTTATAAAAAAAGGGATAGATTTTTTAAAAGGCAAGAAGTAACGACATTTGTATTCAATGCGGTGTTAAAGTGTTTATTTTGTTGTTTTAATATTGAATTTTGTAACAATAAGAAAAATAAAATGGCAAAATATATTATTCGCTGTTGTTATATGCCTGTATTACTAATTTTTAAGGTTAATTATGTTATATGTAAACAGCAGTACAGATTTTAATTTTAAAGGCAAAATTATTGATGCGCATGTACATTGCGGGCAGTGGAATTTTGACAAATTTCCGTGTGAAGATGTTATAAAATTTTTCAGTCGAAAATTTAATAACGGCAAAGATTATGTTGATAGAGTTATTATTTCTAACCTTGACTGCATTAAAACAGGGAAAAATAACAAACCGTTAAAAGACGAAATCAGCGGAAATTTATTGTTGCTAAATGCCGCAATAAAAGACAAGAAGTTTGTTCCGTTTGTTGTTTGTCAGCCTGGACACGGGTCTGCAGAAAATATTGAAATTCTGTTAAAAGAATATCCTCTGCTTATCAAAGGGCTTAAATTTCATCCGGCATGTCTTAATTTAGCGGCAAATGATATTCGTTATATGCCGTATATGCAGCTTGCCGAAAAATATAACAAACCTTGTCTTTTCCATAGTGAGGTTTTGTTTGATGAAACAGGACATATTTTGAAAAATAGTGTTTCTGACCCTGAATTGATTTATGAAACAGCACAACGTTTCCCTAAGGTTCCTGTAATTCTCGGTCACATGGGGCTGGGTGGAGATAAAGCACATGAGGCAGGCATTAATACACTTATAAAATCAATAGATAATAATGATGCAAAATTGTATGCAGATCTTGCCTGGGTAGATTGGGATAATACTGCTAAACCTCATATTATAGATGTGATTGATAAGCTGCAGCATTCATCAAAAGGTGATATGACGGAACGTCTTTTATTCGGCACTGATGCGCCTCTTGGCGTTTTTGGAGAAAAAGCTCTGAAGCAGCAGGGAGCATACGATGCCAATATTAGAAATATAAAAAGTGTTATAAGGGAAAATTTTGGTGAAGATGCAAATAGGCTTATCAGCAGAATTTTTTACAGAAACAGTAAAAAACTGTTGGATAAACAAAATATCACCCTTGTAGGTTGATTGTTCATCACAAAAATAAAGGGCTTGTTATGTAAGCCCTTTATTTTTGTTTATATATTTTTTCCTAATTCATAAGCCTGTTTCGGATATTGGGTGTTGTTAACAGAACCTGCAGTCCAAACGCCTGAGGCTATTACTTTACCCGAATCACTCCAACCCAAATAATTTAAGAGTGTTTCATAATGATTGATAATAGGCTGGGCTTCTTTAGGTGAAGTATCGGCGTATGTCAGTATTAATGCAGATTTCTTTGCAACGTGAATTTGCGAATTTATTGCATAAAATCTGTCAATTACAGTTTTAATTTGAGCAGAAATTCCGAAATAATACATAGGTGTAACAAATATAACTGCATCAGCGTCAATGATATTTTCTTTTACAAATTCAAAGTCGTCTTTAAAAACACATTGACCGTTCATATTACATTTATCACAGGCTATACACGGGTGTATATTTTTAAAAGCAGCATCAAAACGGACAACTTCGTGCCCTGCTTCTTTTGCGCCTTTAATAAAATTATCTGCAAGAGTGTTAGAGTTTCCGTTTTTTCTCGGGCTGCCTGTTATTACTAATATTTTCATTTTATTACCTCCGTTTACTATCTTATCTGCTGCACAGCCTGACACAGCACCAGCCATAAACATGCCGGCTGCGCCTATAAGAGTATTTTTTATAAAATTGCGTCTGTCCATAAGTATTCATTTATTAAAAGGATACACCTTTAGAGCTGCTCTCAGTCAATATTATTTTTATAAATAAAAAAGCCCTTCTGTTAAAATTAAACAGAAAGGCTTTTAGTTTTTTAGTATTTATTAAGCTTTTTGATTTTCTATAAGTTTTGCAAGAACTTTTTCAAAAAATTCGTCAAGCGTCATTTCATTAGCGGCTTTGCAATTTGCCAGTTCATTTTTTCTGAGAGAGTCAATTCTGCAGGCAGCTTCTTCCAGAGGCATTTTACTGTAAATTAAAGCCAGCTTTTCATCAGCCATCATTTTTTCAAATAAAGTGTTAAGACCTGATTTTACATTGCCTTCTGTTTTAATGAACTCATGTATATAAGTCTGTTCAAGAAAATCTGCTGCCATGTGGAATCTGTTATCACCTCTGCCGGCGACATCATTCATAAAATCCGTGGCTACTTTTTGCATAGCTGCTAAATTGATATGACCATCACGGTTATTTTCATTGGTTATCTGGATAACATTCGGTTCGTTTTGTTTTTTGATTGATTTAATTTTTTCAACAACTTCTTTGTTATCAAGATTTATTTTTTTTTTAATGTCCTGTGTTGAATTTGCGTCAGTCTTAGGATTTTCTGCTTTTGACTTCTTTGCTTTAGGTGCATTGGCTTTTTTATCTTCCGCTTTAGCACCGTCAGCTTTTGGTTCTTCTGCTTTAGGTGCGTCGGGCTTTTTGTCTTCCGCTTTAGCACCGTCAGCTTTTGGTTCTTCTGCTTTAGGTGCGTCGGGCTTTTTGTCTTCCGCTTTCGGACCGTCAGCTTT